>JAYPRP010000058.1:8190-16734 GCA_038132575.1 Rhodospirillaceae bacterium | reverse complement strand
GTGCAGAGCTGCAGGACCGCACCTAGATACTCGTCCGGCACCATGATCGACGCCTTGATCCAGGGCTCCGCGATCGTGTCGATGCGCGTCACCTCGGGATAATCAGACGGGTTGTGGAGCTCGATCTCCTCTCCGTCCGTGAGCGTGATGTGATAGACTACCGAAGGCGCGGTCGCGATGATCTCGAGGTCGAACTCGCGCTCGAGCCGCTGCTGGATGATCTCCATGTGCAGGAGACCAAGGAAGCCGCAGCGGAAGCCCATGCCCAGCGCCGCCGAACTCTCCGCCTCGTACTCGAAGCTGGCGTCGTTCAGGTGCAGGCGCCCGAGCGCCTCGCGCAGATCCTCATACTCGGCCGAGTCTGCTGGGTAGAGCGAGGAGAAGACCACCGGCACCGACGGCTTGAAGCCCGGCAGCGGTTCGGCCGCGGGCTTGCGGTCGTCGGTGATGGTGTCTCCCACGTTGCAATCGGCGACGGTCTTTATCTGGGCCGTGATGAAGCCGATCTCGCCGGGGCCCAGAGCGTCGATCTCGGTCCGCGCCGGCGTGAACACACCCACCCGGTCGACCGGGTAGGTCCGGCCGTTCGACATCATCCGGATCTTCTGGCCCTTCTTCAGGCTCCCGTGCTTCACCCGAACCAGTGCGACGACGCCGAGATAGGGATCGTACCAGCTGTCGACGAGCAGTGCCTGCAGGTCGGCTTCGGCATCGCCCTCCGGCGGCGGCATCTGAGTGACGATGGCCTCGAGCACATCGCAGATTCCGAGCCCCGTCTTGGCCGAAATCTCTAGCGCCTCAGACGCGTCGAGGCCGATCACGTCCTCGATCTGGGTACGGATGCGGTCGGGCTCGGCTGCCGGCAAATCGACCTTGTTGAGGACAGGCACCAGCTCCAGATCGGCGTCGATCGCCAGATAGGCGTTCGCCAGCGTCTGGGCCTCGACTCCCTGACTCGCGTCGACCACCAGCAGCGCGCCTTCGCACGCGGCGAGCGAACGGGACACCTCGTAGGAGAAGTCAACATGCCCGGGCGTGTCCATCAGGTTCAGGTGATAGGTCTCGCCGTCCTTCGCCGTATATACCAAGCGCACGGTCTGAGCCTTGATGGTGATACCGCGTTCGCGCTCGAGCTCCATGTTGTCGAGCACCTGCTCCTGCATCTCGCGCTCGGTGAGCCCGCCGCACTCCTGGATCAGCCGGTCAGCCAGGGTCGACTTCCCATGATCGATATGGGCGACGATCGAGAAGTTGCGGATATGTGAGAGGTCGGTCATCGAGGGTCGGATCAAGGCAGAAACAAATAGGGAACTTTGGCTGTCACAATCTGTCGGCTACGGTCTGTGAAACATGAGGGTAACTGTCATATTGACAGTGACAGACCCATTACGGCTTCCCTCTACGATCGGAGAAGAAACGCCGCATCAAACATATTTACTATTTTATTCAGAGCATCAGTAACTTTATCAACGTTATCCACCGGCCGTTAACATTTGCCCGCGGGGATTGTCGCCGCACTGTCATTTCATCCACAGGCACATGTGGACATAAAGCACGGACCAATTCGATTCTGCTTGCCCGATTGGCTATCCGCGCAGGCTGCCGCCTGTCGACTTCTCGACCGCAGCGACGATCTTCGCGGCGATGGCGTCGATCTCTTCGTCGGTCAGGGTCGCCTCGACCGGTTGCAGCGTTACCTGGATCGCGAGCGACTTCTTGCCGTCCTCGATATTCTTGCCCTCGTAGACATCGAAGAGTTCAATACCGGAAATCAGCTCACGCTCGGCACCGTGCGCGGCGCGGATGAGGTTACCCGCCCCGATATCGCTGTCGACCAGGAAGGCGAAGTCACGCCGTACCGGCTGTAGCGCCGAGAGGTGCAGCGGCGAACGTGCCGCCGACTTGTCCTTGCGATCTGGCAACGCGTCGAGAAACACTTCAAAGCCGATGGCGGGGCCGCGCACATCTAGCTTGCGCAGCACGCCAGGGTGAATCTCGCCGAACCATGCCAGCACGTTCCTGCCAAGGCGGAGCCCGCCCGACCGGCCCGGGTGGTACCAGGCCGGCGCATCGCGGCTGACCTGCAGGTTCGCGGTCGGCGCACCCGCGGTGTCGAGCGCAGCAAGCGCGTCGGCCTTTGCATCGAGCGAGTCGGCAGCACGTGCCGACCCGGACCAGTGAGCCGGATGGGCGTTGCCGTGGCGCACACCCGCAGCGACCAGGAGCTGCCCGTCAGGGCTGGCGTCGCGGTAGGCAGGTCCGAGCTCGAAAAGACCGAGGTCGGCAAAGCCACGGTCCGCATTGCGGCCAGCGGCAAGCAAAAGGTTGCCCAGGATCGACGGGCGCATTGCGTCGAGCTCGCTCGAGATCGGGTTCGCCAGCATCAGCGCGTCCATGGAGACCGCATCATCGGCGAAGAGCTCGGCATGGCCGCGACTCATGAAGGACCAGGTCACCGCCTCGTCGAGCCCTTGAGCGGCGAGTGCCCGGCGCACCCGGCTGGTGCGCAGCTGGTACGGTGTGATCGCCGCGGTCGGCAGTGCAGCTTTCCTGTCGAGCGAGACCGGCGCAATCTCGTCAAACCCGTGAATGCGGGTGATCTCCTCGACCAGGTCCGGCTCGCCATGAACGTCCGGACGCCAGGGCGGCACGGCGGCCGTGATCGTGTCGCCCTCGTGCTCGGTCGCGAAGCCCAGGCCTTCCAGAATCTCGATCTGGCGGTCGGCGGAAATCTCGACCCCGCCCAGGGTCGCCACCCGGTAGGCGCGCAATTCGATGGAGCGCGGCCAGTCGGGCATGGTGCCGGCACGAACGGGCGCGCTGACCTCGCCGCCACAGAGTTCGAGGATCATCCGGGCCGCGACATCCGCACCCCACTCGGCGGATTCGGGGTCGAGGCCGCGCTCAAAGCGGTAGCGCGCGTCAGATTCGATCGCCAGCTTGCGTCCGGTCGTCGCGACCGAGACCGGGTCGAACACCGCGACCTCGAGGAACACGTCGGTCGTGTTCTCCGTGCAGCTGGAATCGAGCCCACCCATGACGCCCGCCAGGGCCTCGGCCTTGTCGCCGTCGGCGATGACGGTCATCTCGGCGTCGAGGGTGTATTCGCGTTCGACGAGAGCCATGAACCCCTCGCCCTCACGCGCCCGGCGCATGGTCAGCGTGTTGGAGTGAAGCTTCGCCGCGTCGAACACGTGCAGCGGCCGGCCGAGATCGAGGGAGACATAGTTGGTGACATCGACCAGCGCGGAAATCGGCCGCAACCCGACCGCGCGCAGCCGGTCCTGCAGCCAGGCCGGTGACGGCCGGTTGGTGACGCCGCGGAAGTGACGGCCGACCACATAGTCGCAGGCGTTGCCGTCGTCGGCGATAGCCCAGGCGACCGGGCTATCGTAGCTGCCGTCGACCGGGGCGGCGATATCGAATGGCTTGAGGTTGCCGAGCCCGGCGGCGGCGAGGTCGCGGGCGATGCCGCGCACGCCCGTGCAGTCGGGCCGATTCGGCGTGAGCTCGATGTCGATCATCGGGTCGTCGAGCCCGAGCACGCTCGCGAAAGGTTCGCCGACCGGCGCATCGTCCGGCAGCTCGATGATCCCGTCATGCTCGTCCGAAAGGCCCATCTCGCGCTCGGACACGAGCATGCCGTTGGACTCGACGCCACGAATCTTGGTCTTCTTGAGCTCCATGTCGATGCCGGGTACATAGGTGCCCGCGGAGGCGAACACTCCCTTCATGCCGGCGCGCGCGTTGGGTGCGCCGCACACGACCTGGACCTGTCCCTCGCCCGTATCGACGGTGCAGACCCGCAGGCGGTCTGCGTCAGGATGCCGCTCGGCAGCAACGACATGGGCAACCCTGAACGGCGCCAGCTTAGCGCCGGGATCGACGACCGTATCGACTTCCAGCCCGATCCGGATCAGCGTCTCGACGATCATATCGAGGGACGCGTCGGTTTCGAGGTGGTCCTTCAGCCAGGACAGCGTGAACTTCATCGGAGCGACTCCGGTCCGCCTGGTCTTCGTACCTGCGCAGGCAGGGACCCATCATCACCGGCCCGGTGTGACGCATGAGTCGATGGACCCCTGCCTTCGCAGGGGTGACAATCTTCAGAGTATCCGCAACGCACCATCACAGCCCCCAAACCATGGACGGCACGGCAAGCGGCACGAAGCCGTAATGCTTGAGCCAGCGCATGTCGGCGTCGAAGAAGGTGCGGAGATCGGGGATGCCGTATTTCAGCATGGCGATCCGGTCGATCCCCATGCCGAAGGCGAAGCCCTGGTATTTACTCGAGTCGATGCCGCCATACTCCAGCACCTTGGGATGGACCATGCCCGACCCCATGATCTCGAGCCAGTTGTCCGCGCCCTCGCCGAAGTTGCCAATCCGCAGCTCGCCACCCTCGCGCGAGCAACCGATATCGACCTCCATCGACGGCTCGGTAAACGGGAAATGGCTCGGCCGGAAACGCACTGGCAGGTCGGGTACGTCGAAGAAGGCTCGGCAGAAATCGATGATGCAGCCCTTGAGATGGCCCATATGGGTCGTCTCGTCGACCACCAGCGCCTCGACCTGGTGGAACATGGGAGTGTGGGTCGCATCGGAATCGCTGCGGTAGGTCCGGCCGGGCGCGATGATCCGGATCGGCGGCTTCGAGGCCTCCATTGTGCGAATCTGCACCGGTGAGGTGTGGGTGCGCAGAACCGGCGGCGCGGCGCCGTCCGCCGCCTCGAGGTAGAAGGTGTCATGCATCTGGCGCGCCGGATGCTCGGGCGGAATGTTCAGCGCCGTGAAGTTGTGAAAGTCGTCCTCGATGTCAGGTCCCTCGGCGACGGTAAACCCCATCTCGCCGAAGATTGCGATGCACTCCTCCGTCACCTGACTCACCGGATGCAGATGGCCGTCCGCCCGCGGGCGCGGCGGCAGCGTGACATCGACGGTCTCATGGGTGAGCCGCGCCTCAAGCGCGGCGGCGTCGAGGTCGGCATGACGGGCAACGATCGCATCCTGGACCGCATCCTTGACGCGGTTGAGCGCCTGGCCTGCCTCCTTACGCGCCTGACCGTCGAGCTGAGCGAGCCCCTTCATCTGCTCGGTGATGCGCCCCTTCTTGCCGAGCGCGGAGACGCGCACGGCCTCGAGCGCGTCGAGGCTCTCCGCCGCCGACACTTCGGCGAGCAAGGATTCCTGCAACTCGGTGACTTCGGTCATGGCGTTCCCGGCAGCCGAGCGATCCCCCGACGGGACCAGCTCAGGCGGATGCGTTGAGGGCGTTCTGCGCCTGCTCGACCAGGTCCTTGAAGGCATCGGGCTCACGCACCGCCAGGTCAGCGAGGACCTTACGGTCGAGCTCGATGCCCGCCTGCTTCATGCCGGCCATTAACTGCGAGTAGGTGAGACCGTGCTCGCGCGCGCCGGCGTTGATGCGCTGGATCCACAGCGAGCGGAAGTTCCGCTTCTTCACCCGGCGGTCGCGATAGGCGTACTGCAGGCCTTTCTCGACCCGCTCCTTGGCGACGCGATAGACTTTGGAATTGCGACCCCGGTAGCCCTTGGCGGCCTTCAGGACCTTCTTGCGGCGCGCGTTGCGCTGTACGGTGCTCTTTGCGCGTGACATCGGCTAGCCCCTCTTCGCATAAGGCATCATCGGCCGGAGGATTTTCTCATCCGCCTTGGCGATATTGCCGATCTTGCGCGCCTTGCGCTTCATGGACTGGGAGCGCTTCCGCATGCCGTGACGCATGCCCGAAGGCTTCATTCGGATCTTGCCGGAGGCCGAGACACGGAACCGCTTCTTGACCGACGACTTGGTCTTCATCTTGGGCATTTTGTCCTCGCTTTGCTTAGCGTGATTCGCTCGACGGCTGGGCTGCCCCGGGCGTTAAGATCGCCCTGCCGCACCGTCGCTATTCGGAATGCGCGGGGTTATAGCCGTGCAGACCCGGACTGACAAGGCCCCAGCGCACCCGCGGAACACCGCAAGATCGTTGCCATGGCCGTCCTTCCCCTCTAGCGTCGCCCACCAACGGCAACTGGTTTTTTGGGGAAACATCATGGACCTGAGACTCAAGGGCAAGACCGCCATCGTGACGGGCGCCAGCAAGGGGATCGGCAAGGCGATCGCGGAAACCCTCGCCGCCGAGGGATGCAACCTGCATCTCGTCTCGCGCACCGAGGCCGACCTGAACGCCGTGCGGGACAACGTCACGAGCCGGTTTGGCATCGAGGCACGCGTGCACGCCCTGGACCTGTCCGAACCCGCCGCAGTGCAGGCGCTGGCGGACGCCGCGGGGGATTCGGACATCCTGATCAACAATGCCGGCGCCATCCCCGGCGGCGACCTGGCCAAGCTCGACGACGATGCGATCAAGGACGGCTGGCAGCTCAAGGTGTTCGGGACGGTCGGCCTGGTTCGCCATTTCTATCCGCGCATGTGCGAACGTGGCGACGGCGTGATCGTCAATGTGATCGGCATGGCTGGCGAACGTGGGCGCCCCGCCTACATCGCCGGCTCCATGGGCAACGCGGCCCTGATGCAGATGACCCGCGCCATCGGCGCCGAGAGCCTGGATCATGGCGTGCGCGTGCTGGGCGTCAACCCGGGCCCGACCCAGACCGAGCGCTTCCAGCTCCTCGCGCGCGCGAATGCGGAAAAGAAGTTCGGCGATCCAGACCGGTGGCCCGAGACCATGGGCAACCTGCCCGGTGGGCGCGGCGGTCTGCCGGAGGAACTCGCATCCGTCACCGTATTCATGGCCAGCCCGCAGGCCTCATGGGTCTCG
Source organism: Rhodospirillaceae bacterium (assembly GCA_038132575.1). Taxonomy (GTDB): domain Bacteria; phylum Pseudomonadota; class Alphaproteobacteria; order UBA6615; family UBA6615; genus UBA8079. The sequence goes on along the minus strand of JAYPRP010000058.1, from coordinate 9,952 downwards.
GGCACAGTGATCATGGTCGATGGCGGCCAGCATTCACGACCGCCGGCCTGATCCGCACCGCAAACCGACATCTGCCAACCCGCATACAGGAAGCACCATGGATCTCGGACTGACCGGAAAAAGCGCAATCGTCACGGGTGCGAGCAAGGGCATCGGCCGCGCCGTCGCGGAAGTCCTCGCCGAGGAAGGCTGCTCGCTGCACCTGGTCTCCCGCACCGAGGCAGATCTCAATGCCGTGCGCGATGACCTGAATGCACGCTTCGGTGCGCAAGCCACCGTGCATGCGCTCGACCTGTCCGACGATGCATCCGTCGCCAGCCTGGTCGCGGCCGTCGGCGACGCCGACATCCTGGTCAACAACGCCGGCGCCATTCCCGCCGGCAATCTCTCGCGCCTCGACAATCAGGCCATCAAGAACGCCTGGGACCTGAAGGTGTTCGGTTTCGTCGGACTGATCCGGGAAATCTATCCGCGGATGTGCGAACGCGGGTCCGGGGTCATCGTCAACGTGATCGGCATGGCCGGCGAACGCCCCCGCGCCGCCTACATCGCCGGCTCCATGGGCAACGCGGCGCTGATGCAGATGACCCGTGCGCTCGGCGCCGAGAGCCTCGACCACGGCGTCCGGGTCGTCGGCATCAACCCGGGTCCGATCGAGACCGACCGGCTTGTCAGCCAGGCCAAGATCAATGCCGACATGGAGTTTGGTGACGAGAGCCGGTGGCGTGAGACCCACAAGTCGCTGCCCGGCGGACGGGCCGGCCGCCCCGAGGAGATGGGCTGGCTCGCCGCCTATCTCGCCAGTGACAGGGCTTCGTGGATCAGCGGCACGGTGATCATGGCCGACGGCGGCCAACACTCGCTTTCGGCGCGGGCGTAGCCGCAACGCTGCGCCCGTCTGTTCTGGCGCGGCCGTGGCGTGAGCGCAGGACCCGACTGAATCCGGGTTTCCGATTGCCGAAGGACCGAGAAGCACGGATCACGTCCGCGCATGAAAAAGCCCCGGGCGGAAAAACCCGGGGCCCTTCGCATTCGGTTTCGCCCTTCGCCGTCTAGCGCGGTGAGATCACCATTACCATTTGGCGGCCTTCCATCTTCGGCATCTGCTCGACCTTGGCAATCTCGTCGAGCTCGGTGCGGACCCTCTCCAGCACCTGGGCACCCAGGTCCTGATGGGCCATCTCGCGGCCGCGGAAGCGCAGCGTCACCTTCACTTTGTCACCGTCGTCGATGAAGCGGCGGGCGTTGCGCATCTTCACGTCGTAATCATGGGTGTCGATGTTCGGGCGAAGCTTGATCTCCTTGACGTCGATCGTCTTCTGCTTCTTCCGCGCCTCGTTACGCTTCTTCTGCTCCTGATACTTGAGCTTCCCGTAATCGATGATCTTGCAAACCGGCGGTTCGGCGTTCGGTGACACCTCCACCAGGTCGAGCCCGACATCCATCGCGCGCTGCAGCGCACTGGCGGTGTCCACAACCCCGACCTGCTCGCCATTCTCATCGACGAGGCGCACCTGAGAGACGTCGATATCCTCGTTGGTGCGCGGTCCATCCTTCTTCGGGGGGCTCTGATCTACTGGTCGTCTAGCGATTACGATCCTCCTCTCGCTATTGGTTCACTGAAGCTCTAGGCAGCGTGTTTCGCCGCCGGGCTCTCGGCGTCGGCGCTTAGTTTGCCGACCGCGTCGCCCAACGCAAGCACTTCCTGGTCTTTCGACCCGAGACGGCGGATCGCAACCGTACCCTCCTCGGCCTCGCGGCG
>JAYPRP010000058.1:0-7713 GCA_038132575.1 Rhodospirillaceae bacterium | reverse complement strand
CTCGGCGCGATCCCAGGTCGCGTCGTCGCCGGCACGCACCTCGGGCCGGTCGGAGAACTTCACCGCGACCTCCTCGAAGCCGAAATCGCGATAGACCGACTGCAGGAGTTCGCAGAAGGACTTCGTCTCCTCGACGATCTGGTCTTCCGTACAGAAGATGTGCGCATCGTCTTGCGTGAAGGCGCGCACGCGCATGATTCCGTGCAGCGCGCCCGACGGCTCGTAGCGGTGGCACGAGCCGAACTCGGCCATGCGCAGCGGCAGGTCGCGGTAACTCTTCATGCCGGAGTTCGAGAAGATCTGCACGTGACACGGGCAGTTCATCGGCTTCAGCGCCAGCATCCGGTTGGACTGGGTCGACGGCGCCTCGTGGTCATGATCATGGCCGTGGGCGGCAGGATCGCTCTCGTCCACCTCGGCGATGAACATGTGCTCGCGGAACTTCTCCCAGTGGCCGGAACGCTCCCACAGCGCCCGGTCGACCAGCTGGGGCGTTTTCACTTCCGTGTACCCGGCCCCGTCAAGACGTGCGCGCATGTAGTCCTCGCACGTCCGGTAGAGCGTCCAGCCCTTCGGGTGCCAGAAGACGGAGCCGACCGCCTCCTCCTGGATGTGGAACAGGTCCATCTCGCGGCCGATCCGGCGATGATCGCGCTTCTCGGCCTCCTCGATCATGGTCAGATGGGCCTTGAGCTCCTTCGGGTCGCGCCAGGCCGTACCGTAGATGCGCTGCAGCTGATCGTTCGACGCATCGCCGCGCCAGTAGGCGCCGGCCAGCTTCATCAGCTTGAAGGCCTTGGGCAGCCGACCCGTCGAGGGCAGGTGCGGCCCCCGGCACAGGTCGATCCAGTTGCCCTGGCGGTACATCGTGATATCCTCGCCATCGGGCAGTTCGCCGACCCACTCGGCCTTGAACGTCTCGCCCTCCTTTTCGAAGAACGCGCGCACGTCGTCGCGGGACCAGACCTCGCGGACGATCTCCTCGTCGCGACCAACGATCTCTTCCATCTTCTTCTCGATGGCTTCGAAGTCGTCCGACGAGAAGGGCTCGGCCCGATGAAAGTCGTAGTAGAAGCCGTCGTCCGTGGCGGGCCCGAAGGTGATCTGGGTTCCGGGGAACAGCTCCTGCACCGCCTCGGCCAACACATGGGCCGCGTCGTGGCGGATCAGCTCGAGCGCGTCCTCGTCCTTGATCGTGATGATCGCGACTTCGGCGTCGGCTTCGATGGGGCGCGCGAGATCGCGCATCTCGCCATCGACCTTCACGGCGAGCGCGGCCTTCGCGAGACCGGGGCCGATGTCGGCCGCGAGCTCGGCGCCGGTCACCGCGCCGTCAAACGCGCGCGTGCTCCCGTCGGGCAGCGTGATCGTGACCTGTTTCGCGGGGTCTGCCATGTCGGTTCCGTTGCTTCCAGATTCCAAACGCCCGGGTCATCGAACCGGGCGCGCCTGCGGGATTTAGTCCAGCTTGAGCGCCGCTTCAACCTCGTCGACCGAAAGATCGGTCAGCATGTCGCGCCGGAGGATCGTCACATCGGGGCCCTTCTGGGCGCACAATGCGGGATCCGAGGCGTAGGAGTAGAGCGCCACGGACGGGCACCCGGCCGTCGCGATCACGTGCATCGGGCCGGTGTCGTTGCCCACGGCGCCGGATGCACCGCGCGCCAGCGCCACGATCTCGGCGAAGCTCGTGTCGGATGTCAGGTCCACCGCCTCGGGGCAGAAGGATGCGACGGTGCCGTTCGCGTGGGCGTCCGCGCCGGCACCGATCATCACCGGCGTGACGCCCCGGGCCGCCAGGCGCCGGGCCAGCTCGGTGTAGGATCCGACGGGCCAGCGCTTCTCCGGCCGGTGGGCCGACCCACCGGGCACAAGAAGCATGTAGGGTTCGCCAATTCCGTAACGCGCGGTGTCAGTCGTGACCCAGTCGAGGGACGGCGCCGGTACGTCGACGATGCCCGCAACGGCGAGCTGATCGGCCTGGCGATCAATCGTGTGCATGTTGTCGCGGTCGCGATTGCGGTGGCGGAGCGCCGCGCCGAGCGCGATCCCCGACCATTCGGGCCGGCGCCCCGGCGCCATCAGGTGGTAGTAGAGGCTCGAGCGGTCGGACGTCTGCAGATCATACGCCCGGTCGAAACGCCCGCCCCGCAGCTGCGACCGCAACCGGCACCAGCCGGGCAGATCCCGCCAGCGTGGCCGCTCGTCGCTCCACACCGCGTCGAACCAGTCCGACCTGCCGAGAAAGTCATGAAAGGCCGGCGCCGTCAGCAGCGTGATGTGTGCGTCCGGGTGGTGGGCGCGGATCGCGGCGAACGGCCCCGTCGCCTGTACCACGTCGCCCAGTGCGCCGAGCTTGATCACGAGGACGCGTTCCACGCTCAAGCCCCCCGCGCCTCGAAGAGGGCCGCATAGATCCGCAGGGTCGCGGCGCACATCCCGGCCTTGGAAAAGTTCGCGCGCACATGCTCAGCGGCCCGCAGCGCCAGCGTCTCGCGCCGGTCCGCATCGAGTGCCAGTGCAGTCTCGAGGGCATCGGCGAACCCGTCCGGGTCGCCGGGCCCGAAGAGCCATCCGGTCTCCCCGTCGATCACCTGCTCGGTCGCGCCGCCATGATCCGCGACGACCACGGGACGCCCCATACCCTGCGCCTCCGCGATGACCCGTCCGAAGGCCTCCGGATCTGTCGAAGCCGAGACGACGACGTCCGACAGCATGTAGGCGGCGGGCATGTCATCGCAGTGGCCCACGATCTGGACATTGCCGCCGAGTCCCTTCTCGGCGATCTGCGCTTCGAGCTCGCGGCGATAGCCCTCGCGGCCCTGGTCCGAGCCGACGAGAAGCCCGGTCACCCGGAATCCGTCGTCCCCGATTCGGGCCCGGAGCCGGGCGAGCGCCTCGATGAACAGGAGCTGGCCCTTCCAGCGGGTGAGGCGCCCCGGGAGCATCACCACCGCGTTGCCATCGTCGAGCCGCCAGCGGTTCGCCAGGTCCACCATCCGGTTGGGATTGAACCCCTCGGCATCGAAGCGTGCGGTGTCGATACCGCGCGGCACCGTCCGGATTCGGTCGTCGGGAACGTGGTAATGCGCCTTGATATGCGCCGTGATGAACTGGGAGTTCGCGATCACGATGTCGCCGTCGGCCATCACCGCGTTGTAGCGCTTCTTGAGCGCGCCCAGGCTGCCGGTGCCGAAATTGTAGGTGCCGTGAAAGGTCGTGACGAAGGGCAGGCCCGCGGCGCGGGCGGCCGCCCGTGCACTCCAGGCCGGGGCCCGGGACCGGGCATGGACGAGCTCGATCCCCTCGGCCGCGATCAGCTCGGACAGCCGCGCAATGTTGCGCCGGATGACCAGCGGGTTCTTCGATGCGAGCGGCAGCTCGATATGACGCGCCCCGCGGCGCTCCAGCTCCACCACCTGGCGGCCGCCCGCTGACGCGACGATCGCCGTCTTGCCGGCCAGCACCAGTGCCTCGCCCACGTCGATCGCGCTGCGCTCGACCCCGCCCCCGCCGACGTCGAGGGACGGCAGCACCTGCAGGACGACCGGCAACCGGGCGGCCGTGGCACGCGCGGCCGCGTCGCTCGCCGCGTCCGGTTCCGGGGTGCTAGTCTCGGGGGCATCGTTCATCCGCCAGGCACTTGTTCCGATGGTTTCCGCCGACATCCAGATTATCGATGCCGCTGACGGTACCGGCCTCGCATATTGTGCGTCGCCGGTGCAAGCATCAGGCGCGGAAACAAGGCCTGGACCGCCACCGGGAATCGTCTTCCTCGGCGGCTTCATGTCGGACATGACCGGGCAGAAGGCGGTCACCCTCGAAGCCTGGGCTAGCGCGCAGGGCTACGCCTTCCTGCGGCTCGACTATTCCGGGCATGGCGCTTCGGGCGGCGCCTTCCGCGACGGCACCATCGGGCGGTGGCGCGACGATGCGCTCACGGTCATCCGCCATGCCGCGCGCACCGTGCCGGGGCTTGGAGAAAACCTGATCCTGGTGGGCTCGTCCATGGGCGGCTGGATCGCCGCCCTCGTGGCGCGGGAACTGAACGGTGATGACGCCGGACCGAAAGTGGCCGGACTGGTCACCATTGCGGCGGCGGCCGATTTCACCGAGGACCTCCTGCCCGCGCGGCTCGGACCGGACGCGCTGGCGCAGATAGAGGCGACCGGCGTTTTCGAGGCGCCGTCGGACTACTCCGAGGAACCCTATGCGATCACGCGAGAACTCCTCGACGAGGGCCGCGAGCATCTGATCCTGCACGAGCCGCTCGCGCTCGACATGCCGGCTCGCCTGATCCACGGCACCGCGGACCCGGACGTGCCCTGGACCCAGTCACGGAAACTCATAAACGCGCTCACGTCGGATGACGTCGAACTCATCCTGGTCAAGGGCGGCGACCATCGACTATCGAAGCCACGCGATCTAGACCGGATGATCGGGGTAGTCGCAAAACTCGCCGATCAGGTTTCGGCGAGCAGCGCCGCCAGCCCGGCGCGGTAGTCGGGATAGGCGAGGCTTACACCCAGCTCATTTTTGATCCGGTCGTTCGAGACCCGCTTCGATTCGGCATAGAAGCTCCGGCCCATCTCCGACAGCTCGGCCTTTTCGAACGGGATTTCCGGTGGCGGCTCGACCCCGAGCAACGCACACGCATGGGCCACCAAGTCCTGGGGCGGCGCGGGGTCGTCATCGCAGACATTGTAGGCCGCGCCCGGATCGGGCCGCGCGATCGACGCCTCGAGGATCGTCGCGATGTCCGCCACATGAATCCGGCTGAAGACCTGGCCGTCCTTGATCACGCGCCGCGCCGTTCCCGCCCGCACCGTCTCCAGTGCGTTCCGGCCGGGGCCGTAGATACCAGCAAGCCGGAACAGATGTATAGGCAACCCCGCATCGCGCCAGAGCCGACACCAGTCCGCCTCGGCTTCCACGCGGCGGCGGCCGCGCTCCGTCGTCGGAACGAGTTCGGACCTTTCATCGACCCAGCCGCCCGCCCGGTCTCCATAGACGCCGGTGGTCGAGAGGTAGCCCGCCCACGCGATATGTCCCGCATAAGCCGCGATGTCGTCGCCGTGCAGTCGCAGTACCGGATCTCCCTCCGCACCCGGCGGCACCGAGAGAAGCAGGTGGCTGGCACCCGCGAGCACGGCTTCGATGTCCGGAATCGGCACAGTCCCGTCGAAATGGAACGCCTCGATGCCCGATGCCCGGAGTTCCTCACGTTTGGAATCGCTGCGGACCGTCGCGCGAACCGTCCAACCGGCAGGCCTGAGTCGGTCCGCCAACACCCGGGCGCTATACCCCAGGCCGAACACGAGTAGAGTCTGTGACATGAAGCGGACCCCGCAGACCCGTTACGCGAACCCACGTTCGCGTTTTGCACCGGCCGCGTCGCGCTGCTAGACCGGGGCGACAGAATAGGAGGCTGCGCGTTGCGCCGTCCATTGTTAGAAATCACCGCCGCGTTTCTCGCGTTCGGCCTGCTCCTCGCGGGGCCCAGCACTCGGCACGCAGAAGCCCAGGTGAACTATGCCGAGATGCCGGCAGGAGAGGCTTATCAGACCTGTCTGCAAGAGGCCAGGCGGGATCCGGACAACGGGTTCGAGGCCGCGATCGCGTGGCGCGACGAAGGCGGAGGCCCGGCGGCACGCCATTGCTCGGCCCTCGCCCTCTTCGGCCTTGGGCAGTTCGCCGAGTCCGCGACACGTCTCGAGGCGCTGGCCGCCGACATCCCCTCGGCTTCCAACCGCGAACAGTCCGCGATCCTCGGCCAGGCCGGCAGCGTCTGGCTACTCACCGGCGACCTCACGCGCGCCCACATGGTGCTGACCCAGGCTCTCAAATTCGATTCGCGTGATCCCGAAATCTGGATCGACCGGGGCGATGCGCTAGCGCGCGGCGGGGAATACTGGGACGCGATCGACGATTTCTCGGAGGCGCTCGACCGCGACGCACGACGGCTCGACGCGCTCATCTTCCGCGCCGCCGCGTACCGTCTGATTGAGGTACCGGACCTGGCGCGCGACGACATCGCGCGCGCCCTGGAGATCTCTCCGGACAACCCCGACGCGCTCATGGAGTTCGGCGCCGTTCAGGCTGATGTTGGCGACTTCGACGCGGCTCGGGCAACCTGGCTCAAGCTGCTGTCGATCGCCCCCGGCTCCCGCCCGGCCGCGGCCGCCCGGGCGGCACTCCAGCAGATGGACGTGAAGGTCGAGGAATAGCGTCCGGCCAGGGCGTCTCAGAAATCAAGATTGGCGTATTGCTTGGGCGGCGGAATCCCGGGAATGTGGTCCGCGAGGATGGGTCGCATGCTCGGCCGCGACTTGATTCGCGCGTACCAGCTCTTGGCCTCGGGATAGTCTTCCCACGGCACATCGCCGACATAATCGACGCAGGAAAGCTGCGCGGCGGCACAGATATCGGCGAGGGTGAAATCCGGTCCGGCGAGCCAGTTCCGGCGCTCGATCAGGTATTCGATATAGGCGAGGTGGATGCCGATGTTGGCATGACCCGCACGGATCGCCGACGATGACGGCGCGCCCAGGCCGAGGAAGCGCTTGTTGATCTTCTCGTCGACCAGGTTCGCGGTGACTTCGCGCTCGAACTTCTGATCGAACCAGGCCACGAGCCGCCGCGCCTCCGCCCGGGCATCGGGATCGGACCCAAGCAAACCCGGTTCGGGGCAGGTTTCTTCCAGGTACTCGCTGATGACCGTGGAATCGGACAGCACCAGCGGGCCGCCCTCCTCGCCGTTCGCCACGAGAAGCACCGGCACCTCCCCGGCAGGGTTCAGCGCCAGGAACTCGCCGCGCCGTTCCCAGACCTTTTCGATCTCGAGTTCGAAGGGAAGCTTCTTCTCCGCGAGCACGATCCGCACCTTGCGCGCGAAGGGACAGAGCCAGAGATGGTACAGCGTTCGCATAGCGGTGCAGCCTAAACGAGACGCACGATTCAGGGGAAGCGGCGACCGCGCACTCGGGCCGGGAACTGCCGGTCAAATGCGGCTATGCTGACCGCGTCACATTTCTCCGAGGGAATCCGAGACATGGCCCACCACCTGACCCACGAAACCATCATGCAGCGCCTACACGCCGCGCGCGATGCAGGGCGCACGATCTAAGATGCACTGTGCGGCTCCTGTATCACCGAGAAGATAGCGGCGCTCGGGGGTGCGAACATGATCATGACCCACATCCTCGGCTATTTCCGAATGCAGGGCCTGAGCTCCATGACGGGCTATCTCCCCATCGGGGACGCCAACGCCATCACGCTCGAACTCATCGAGCGCTCGCTACTCAACGTCATCGAAGATTGCCCGGTCATCGCCGGCATCCTCTGTGCCGACCCGACCCGGGACATGCATCGCTGCGTCGACCGGCTCGCCGCCGTCGGCTAATACGGCGTGATGAACTGCCCGACGGTCGCGCTGATCGACAGCAAGTTCCGCTTGAATCTCGAGGAAACGGGCACCGGCTACGCACGCGAAATCGACGTCCTCGGATACGCCAGCAGCCAGGGGCTGTTCACCAAAGCGTTTTGCACCACGCCCGAGGAAACGCTCGCAATAGCGGAAGCCGACGTCGACAACCGCATGATCTATTTCGGCAACTCGTCCGGCGGCACCGTCGGGCCCGAAAAGGTCATGAACTATGACGACGCGGCCCAGCGGGCCGCGCTCTGCACCGATGTTCTGAGCGACAAGTACGG
>JAYPRP010000057.1:0-16968 GCA_038132575.1 Rhodospirillaceae bacterium | reverse complement strand
GAAGAAGACTCTCTTGGCCACATCGGCCCTGGTGGGTGCTTCGCTTCTTGCTGCCCCGGCTTCCGCCGGTACGGTGGGTTCGAAGGACATGATGAACGTCTCTGTTGGCGGCATTATGTGGTTCTCTGCTTATGTGAAGGATGAGGATGTTTCTGCGAACAACGGTCGCGGTTACGGCTTCACGGTCAGCGAATCAGAGGTTTGGGTAAATGCCGGTGGAAAGACCGACGGTGGCCTCAACTACGGTCTCCGTATTGAGCTTAATGGCGGCGCTGCGGACGGTACCGCTGCAGATGAAGCATCGGTCTACATGAGCGGCGATTGGGGCAAGCTCGAGCTGGGCGATAACGACGACGTTACGAACCAGACTGGCGTTGGCGCTTGGAATGCCGCCAAGGGTGCTGGTGGACCGTTTGGCGGTCTGGGCGACCTGAACACCGTGTTCAACGGTAACGGTAACGAAACCCTGATCTCTCGCGCTGACTGGCAGGTCATCACGACATCAGATGCCACGAAGGCTTCTTATATGTCGCCTAAGTTCTCGGGCTTCCAGTTCGGTCTCTCGTGGACCCCGGATTCGGGCGAGGGCGCGGGTGGTGCTGCTACCGCAGACTCCGATGCCAACGGCAGCTTTGAAAACGTCCTCGGCGTGTCCGCGACGTACAAAACTAAGGTTGGCGACGCGAGTGTCGCCGTGTCGGCTGGCTGGGAGCACGGTGATGACGAAGACGCCAATGGTGCCGAGGTCCAGGATCTCGACGTCAAGGGTATCGGCGCCAGCGTTTCCATGGCCGGTTTCACGGTCGGCGCTCACTACCGCGACTATAGCGACACCTTCCTTACTGATGCTCTGACGGCCGCTGGTGCGAACGCCGGTTCTCAGTTCAGCGTTGGTGTTGGATACCAGATGGGCCCGTTGGGCGTCAGCGCTTGGTATCTCCAGGGTGAGAAGGATAACGCCGACACCTCCGCGGTCGGTGCACGCGAGACCACGGTTTCCCGTATGGGTCTCGGTGCTGGCTACAAAATGGCCCCGGGTTGGGACCTGCGTGCTGAACTCACGTTCAACAACGTCGACAACCCGACGACTGCCCTCGGTGTGGGCGGCACGACGGATAACGACGGTCGGGGCTTCCTGCTCGTCAACCGTTTCGTCTTCTAAGCTGACCTACAGCTTGACGAGAAAGCAGGGCGGCAGATATCTGCCGCCCTGTTTTTTTGTTCCCCATTCTCTGCTATTGATTCGCCCTCAAACTTTAAGTTGCCCACGGGCACTCAGGGCCATTGAACATCGGGTTCAACAATGACCGTTAAGAGCGTCGCCGCTGTAACCCTCTTCCTGGGCCTCGCTGCCTGCGGGACAATGAAAAGCGATCCATCGGACTACGACAGTTTCGAGGACAAAGAAATCAAGAGCGCGGGCAAGCTCTTCGGCGACATCAATCTCTTCGGCGGCGCCGAGGACACCAACACCAACTCGGGCATCGGGGTCAACAGCTTCCTCTGGCGCGCCTCGCTCGACACGCTCTCGTTTCTGCCACTTTCGTCGGCCGACCCGTTCGGCGGCGTCATCATCACCGACTGGTACACACCTCCAGAGAGTCCGCAGGAACGTCTGAAGGTGACGGTCTATATACTCGGTCGCGAGCTTCGCTCGGACGGCGTTCGCGTCGCGGTCTTCCGCCAGAAGCGGGCAGACGGCAACGAGTGGCTGGACGCAAACACCGGCGAGAACACCACGACGAGCCTGGAGAATGCGATCCTGACGCGCGCGCGCGAGCTGCGCATTTCCCAATCGGACGGCTGACGGAAAGACACGCCGCCCAGTTTCGTTCTACGACACGAAGATTTACCGCGCGCCCGCAATCCGGCATTGCGAACTCCGAGAAAGTCCCCGGTCATGTCACGACGCTATAATTTTCGCGAATCCGAGCAGAAGTGGCAGGCCGCCTGGACGGAGCGCGGAACCTTCACAGTCACCGCAGACCGCAATAGGCCGAAATACTACGTGCTCGAGATGTTTCCCTATCCGTCGGGCCGCATTCATATGGGACACCTGCGCTGCTACACGCTCGGCGACGTGGTCGCCCGCTTCAAGCGCGCGCAGGGTTTCAACGTCCTGCACCCCATGGGCTGGGATGCCTTCGGCCTGCCGGCCGAGAATGCCGCGATGGAAAAGGGTGTCCATCCAGCCTCCTGGACCTACGAGAATATCGCGACTATGCGCGGGCAGCTCCAGGCTATGGGTCTATCCATCGACTGGAGTCGCGAGTTCGCCACCTGCGATCCGTCCTACTACCGCCACGAACAGTCCATGTTCCTCGACTTTCTGGAAAAGGATCTCGTCTATCGGCAGGACGGATGGGTCAACTGGGACCCGATCGACAACACGGTCCTAGCTAACGAGCAGGTTATCGACGGCAAGGGCTGGCGGTCGGGAGCGCCAATCGAGCGCCGCCGCCTATCCCAATGGTTCGGGCGTATAACGGCATTCAGCGAGGACCTGCTGTCGGCACTAGAAACCCTCGATCGCTGGCCGGCGAAGGTTCGGGTAATGCAGGAAAACTGGATTGGCCGGTCCGAGGGCGCCTTCATTGAGTTTGCATTCACGGAGCCGCGCGACACAAACCTCCGGGTCTACACCACGCGCCCAGACACGATCTTCGGTGCAAGCTTCTGCGCCATCGCCGCGGACCATCCGCTCGCCGAGGAGCTGGCGGCGCAAGACTCGGAGGCCGCCGCATTCATCGAGGAATGCCGGCAGCTCGGCACCAGCGAGGAGGCGGTCCAGACAGCGGACAAGCGCGGCTACGACACGAGGCTTAGGGTGAAACACCCGTTCGCCGCCGGGGTCGAGTTGCCCGTCTATATCGCTAACTTCGTACTGATGGGCTACGGCACCGGCGCCATCTTCGGCTGCCCCGCCCATGACCAGCGCGACCTCGACTTCGCCCACGCCTATGACCTGCCGGTGCTCCCGGTGGTAATCCCCGACGGCGCCGATCCGAAAACCTTCGACGTCGGTACCGAGGCCTTCACCGACGACGGAAAGCTCGCCAACTCCGACTTCCTCGACGGGCTCGACGTCGCGGCGGGCAAGCGCGCCGTGATCGAGCGGCTGGCGGATGCCGGCAAAGGAGAGGGCGCCACCAACTATCGCCTACGTGACTGGCTGGTCTCGCGCCAGCGCTACTGGGGATGCCCCATCCCGGTCGTGCACTGCGACGACTGCGGAATCGTGCCGGTTCCCAAGGACGAGCTGCCCGTGGTGCTGCCGGACGATATTGATTTCGAATCACCCGGAAACCCCCTCGACCGACACCCGACCTGGAAGCATGTGGACTGTCCGTCCTGCGGCAAGCCGGGGGTGCGCGACACCGACACGTTCGACACCTTCATGGATTCCTCTTGGTACTTCGCGCGGTTCTGTTCACCTGACGCGGACAAACCGGTGACCGAGGCGGACGGCGAGTACTGGCTGCCGGTCGATCAGTATATTGGCGGAATCGAGCACGCGATTCTGCACCTGCTCTATTCGCGCTTCTTCATGCGCGCGATGCGCGACACGGATCATCTCGCCATCGACGAGCCGTTCGCCGGCCTGTTCACGCAAGGCATGGTCAATCACGCGACCTATCGCGACAGCAAGGGCGAGTGGCTGGAGCCGCAGCGGGTGGTCGAGAATGACGACGGCAGCTTCGTGCGCGCAGACAACGGCGATGCGGTCACGGTGGGCCGGATCGAGAAGATGTCGAAGTCGAAGAAGAACACGATCGACCCGACCGACGTCATCGCATCCTACGGTGCCGACACGGCCCGGTGGTTCATCCTGTCCGACAACCCGCCCGAGCGCGACATGGAATGGACCGACGCCGGTGTGCAGGGCGCCTACCGTTTCATGAACCGGGTCTCGCGGATCGTCCTCGAGAATCTGGAAAGCCTTCCGGAACCGGGCACCAATCCGTCCGATGCGGCGGCCGAGGACCTGCGCTGCGTCGTCCACCAGGCGATCGCCGACGTGACGGAGGATCTCGAACGGTTCCACTACAACCGGGCGGTCGCCCGGCTCTACGAGCTGGTGAACACGGTGTCCGCCGCGACCAACGACGGAAACGTCCCGGGCGCGGCCCTGCGCGAGGCGCTTGAGACGATCGTCCGTCTGATCGGCCCGATGATGCCGCACCTCGCCGAGGAGTTGTGGCGCGCACTCGGGCAGGAGGCGCTCCTGTGCGATACCGCCTGGCCGCGCGCGGACGAGACGCTCCTCGTCTCGGACAGCGTCACGCTGGCAATTCAGGTGAACGGCAAGCTTCGTGGTACGGTCGATATCGCGTCGGGGGCCGACAAAGACACCGCTGTCTCGGCCGCCCGCGCAGTCCAGAACGTGGCCGAGTTCATCGGCGACAAGGATGCGCGGAAGGTGATCCATGTGCAGGACAAGCTGGTGAACTTCGTTGTTTAGTGCGCGCGCGTTCCTGTTGACCGGGCTGCTCGTCCTCGGCGCGTGCGGGTTCGAGCCGCTTTATGGAACAGCGGACCGCGGCGCGGAGACCGAGCAGCTGCTCAGCCGGATCGAGGTGCCCCCGATCGCCGATCGGCTCGGTCAACTGGTGCGCACCGAGCTGAACAATCGCCTGAAGCCGCGCCCCGCTCCACAGGCGCTCTACGCGGTCGTCGTCACGCTCTCAGAATCGACGCAAGGCCTTGCAGTGCGCCGCGACGCCAGCGCCACCCGCGCAAACCTAACTATCAATGCAACGTTCAACCTATCGGCCATTTCCGGCGGCGAGAATTTGCTGAGTGGCGAGATCCGCTCGGTCAATGGCTACGATATCCTGACCTCCGACTTCGCGACCCTGGCCGCGGAAAAGGATGCGCGCCGGCGCGGAGCGCGCGACGTCGCGGATGCCATTGTCGACCGCCTGGCCATCTACATGTCACGCGCGGCGAACCAGGCGCCTGAGCGGCGATGAAGGTATCCGCCGGGCGCGTCGCGGGTTTTGTCGCAAACCCCGATCCTGCAATCTTGGCCATACTCGTATACGGCCCGAACGCCGGGCTGGTGCGCGAGCATTGCGAGAGCATGGCCGGGACGATCCTCGAGGATCCCGACGATCCCTTTCAGTCGGTCGAGCTGACGGGCAGCGCCATGACGGAAACCCCGACACGTTTGGCAGACGAGATGCTGGCGTTATCCTTAGGTGGCGGGCGGCGGCTCGTCACGGTAAGGAACGCAACCGACTCGATCACCAAAAGCTTGGAAAGTGCGCTCGACGCCGGTTCCGAAAGCGGCATGAACGCCGTCGCGCTAATCGAGTCGGGGGCGCTCACCGCAAAATCAAGTCTGCGAAAACTCTGCGAGAAACGCGACGATTGTGCCGCCCTGCCCTGCTATGCTGATGACGATGAGTCCCGTGCGCGGCTCGCGCGCGGCCTGTTCAACGAGGCCGGCATCAGCATCAATCCCGACGCGCTGCGAACCCTGACCGGGCTCCTCGGTGATGACCGGTTGTCTAATCGCCGCGAGATCGAGAAGCTTATCCTTTTAGTCGGCCCAGAAGGCACGGCGCAGGAAGCAGACGTGCTCGCGGCCGTTGGAGACATCAGTGCGACCACCTTGGATGAAACCGTGTTTGCCGCCGCGGGCGGAGACATTGGACAGCTCGACCGGTCGATCGAACGTTTCTGGGCCGAGGGCGGAGAGCCGATCGGTCTGATCCGCGCCACCCAGCGGCACTTTCAGCGTTTGCACCGGGTCGCCGGTCTGATGGAGGCCGGCACCCGCTACGAGGAAGCGGCGAAGAAATTGCGCCCGCCGGTGTTCTGGAAGCAGTCAGGCCCGTTTAGATATCAGGCCCGCAGCTGGTCACGATCCCAACTCGAACTCGCCCTGTCCCGCCTCGGCGAGGCCGAACTGGTGCTCAAATCGACGGGCACCCCGGCCCAGGCCGCTTGCGGCCGGACGCTCTACGCGATTGCCAGTATGAAACGTGCATAATCACGTAAAACATTGAAAAATCTATTAAGTTAGGCTTCCATTGGCCGATTGAGCCGGCGCAGTACGTCGTCGAGCTGATCGAAAGATGAGAACTCAACAGCCAGCACGCCCCGGCCGGAATTTTCGTCCCCCTTCGGATTGATCGAAACCTTCAGCCCGAGAACGTCGGACAGGTCGCGTTCGAGGGCGAGCGTATCGATGCTCTTGGCCGGGGATTTTTTTTTCCCGCCCCGGTTTTTCGAACTCTTGCTCACGCGATTCTCGATATCACGCACAGTCATTCCTTCGTCGACGATCTGCCGCGCCAGCGCGACCGCGTCCTTGCGTCCCACCAGCGCACGGGCGTGACCCGCGGCCAGTTCCCCGCGATCGACCATCTGGCGCACTTCTTCGGGAAGCGTCAGCAGCCGCAGGATGTTCGCGATGTGGCTCCGACTCTTGCCGATAGCCTTGGCGAGCGCATCCTGGGTGTGGTCGAAATGTTCCATCAGGCGCTGGTAACCCTCCGCCTCCTCGATCGGCGACAGGTCGGCGCGCTGGATGTTCTCGATGAGCGCCACCTCAAGCGCGGCCTGATCGTCGAGCTCGCGGACGATGACCGGCACCTCGTGGAGCCGGGCACGCTGGGCGGCACGCCAGCGGCGCTCGCCCGCGATGATTTCATAGAAGTCTTCCTGCACCGGATCGCGGCGCACTAGGATAGGCTGGAGGATTCCCTTCTCGCGGATTGAGTCCACAAGGCTCTTGAGTTCGGCTTCGTCGAAGTTCGTGCGCGGCTGAAACCGGCCGGGATACAGTTGCTCGATCGGCAGTTCGCGGGCGGGCCGCGCCTTGTCGAGTTCCTGATAGGCTTCGCCGTCGTCGCCCAGCAGGACCGACAGGCCGCGGCCGAGGCGGGGCCGGGAGGTCGGCTCGCTCATTCCGCGGCCTCCCCGATCGGCGCGACGCCCTCGCGTCGGAGCATTTCCGCCGCGAGCCGCGCATAGGCCTGGGCGCCGGCACAAGCGAGATCGTAAACGAGCGCCGGCTTGCCGTAGGATGGCGCCTCGGACAGGCGCACGTTGCGCGGGATCACGGTCCGGTAGACGCGGTCGGTGAAGTAGGCCCGGACATCGTCTTCGACCGAGCGGCACAGGTTGTTGCGGCCGTCATGCATGGTCAGGACGATGCCCTGGATGTCGAGCCGCTCATTATAGGCACGACGAATCCGCTCGATGGACTTCATGAGCCGGGTCATGCCCTCGAGCGCGAAATATTCGCACTGAAGCGGCACCAGGACCGAGTCCGCGGCAACGAGCGCGTTGATCGTCAGAAGCCCGAGTGCCGGCGGGCAATCGATCAACACATAGTCATACTGTCCGAGTACCGGGGACATGGCCTCGCGCAGGCAGGACTCCCGATTGGGAATATCGATGAGCTCGATCTCGGCGCCCGCGAGGTCGGCCGAGGCCGGGGCGACGGAAAGGCGCGGGATCTCGGTGCGGCAGATTATGTCCGCAAACCTGCCGCCGCCGATCAGCGCATCATACACATCTGTTTCATATTCTGAAACACCGAGGCCCGTCGATGCGTTGCCCTGGGGATCGAGATCGACGACCAGGACGCTCTGGCCGCAGGCCGCGAGGCCGGTCGCGAGATTGATGGCGGTCGTCGTCTTGCCGACGCCGCCCTTCTGGTTGGCCACGGCAATGGTTCGGGTCCCCCGCGCGCGCGCCGGGCCCTCCGGCGCAAAAGGCCCGAAAACTGGGCGTTCGGCCTGGCGAACTGACGGATCGTCGGTAACGTCATGATCGGACACGAGAGAGGCTCCCTATTTGCAGCACCGCGCCCTCCGGGTCGGAGAGGCTCGGGTGCCGATTCGCATTCATATTCCAGAATTCGTTCGCGTTGGTCAATTCCGCCGACACCCGTGCGCCCTTGAGAAAAAGGCAAAATCCATCGGACTTCAGGTGCGCTGACGCATGATCGAGAAGCACGGGAAGGGGCGCGAGCGCCCGCGCCGTTACGACATCATATGCGGCGTCCGGCGCAAGATCCTCGATCCGGCCCTCCACAATTTCGGCCGGCGCATCGGTCAGGCGGCGCACCTCGCGGAGAAACGCGCATTTCCGCGCATCGGATTCGGCCAGGACCACCGGCCCTCCGGTGACGATCGACAGGACCAGGCCCGGGAAACCCGCGCCGCTCCCGAGATCGAGAACCCGCTTGTCCGGTCCGGCCCAGCGTGCGAGCTGGGCGGAATCGAGCATATGCCGGCGCCACAGATCGTCCAGGGTCGCAGTCGAGACCAGGTTGATGCGCGGCTGCCAGGCCCGAAGCGTGTCGGCGTAGATCTCGAGGCGACGGATGGCGTCGGCCGCCAATGTTTCACGTGAAACATCGCGCGCGAGGATGTCCGCAAGGGTATCGGAAGTCAGGGGCGCGCCGATATTCATGGCCACCCTATAGCAAGGATGGGAGACACCACCAACTACTATATGTTGGGTATTACGCGGCGTAAGACCCGCGCTTTATGTGCCGGAGCAAAAGCACCAGCGCCGCCGGCGTGACCCCCGGAACGCGTCCGGCCTGGCCAAGCGTCTCGGGCCGGAGCCGCGACAGCTTCTCGGTGATCTCGTTCGACAGCCCCGGCACCCGATGATAGTCCAGCCCGTCCGGAAGGCGCAGCGCCTCGTCGCGCCGATAGGCCGCGATGTCTGCGGCCTGGCGATCGAGATAGCGTGCGTATTTCGCCTCGATCTCCATGGTTTTGCGGACGTCCGATTCGATATCGGAAAGCTCGGGCCACACCCGGGTGACATCGAAGAAGTCCAGGTCGGGCACGGTCAGGAGATCGAAAGCGCTTCGGCGCACGCCGTCCCGATTGACCCGTATCCCTTGCTGAGCGAGGGCATTGGGGGTCGCGTTGACCACCTCGAGCCGCGCCCGCGCGGCATCGAGTGCGGCGGCCTTCCGCTCGAACGCCCAGGCGCGCGCGCTGCCGACACAGCCGAGTTCGACGCCCAGGCGCGTCAGGCGCTGATCGGCATTGTCCGCCCGCAGCACCAGTCGGTACTCCGCGCGCGACGTAAACATGCGATACGGCTCGTCCGCACCGCGGGTTACGAGGTCGTCGATCATGACGCCGATATAGGACGTTGCCCGGTCGGGCCGGAAGCGGTTTCCCGATCCTGACGCGCGCAAAGCAGCATTGATTCCGGCGACGGTTCCCTGCCCCCCGGCTTCTTCATACCCGGTAGTGCCATTGATCTGACCCGCCAGGAACAGCCCGGAAATCCGCCTCGTTTCCAAAGTAGTGCCAAGCTCTCGCGGATCCACAAAGTCATACTCTATCGCATAGCCCGGCCGGATTACCGTCGCCCGCTCAAGCCCCGGGATGGTCTTCAGGAGGGCATGCTGGACGTCTTCGGGCAGCGATGTGGAGATGCCATTCGGGTAAACGGTGTGATCGTCGAGGCCCTCGGGCTCAAGAAAGATCTGGTGCCGGTCCTTGTCGGCGAAGCGAACGACCTTGTCCTCGATCGAGGGGCAGTATCTCGGGCCGCCGCTCTCGATCTGGCCGGAATAGATCGGCGCACGGTCCAGATTCGCCCGGATCAGAGCGTGTGACTCGGGCCCGGTGTGGGTGATATGGCAGTCAATCTGCGGCGTCGTAATCGCGTCCGTCATGTAGGAGAAGGGGACCGGCGGATCGTCGCCCGGCTGCCGGTCAAGACCCGACCAGTCAATCGTCCGTCCATCGAGCCGCGGCGGCGTTCCGGTTTTCAACCGGCCCAGCGCAAAACCTGCGCGCTCTAGAGTGCCCGACAAGCCGAGGGAGGGCGCTTCGCCATAACGGCCCGCGGGGAGCTGCTCGGTGCCGATATGGATGACGCCCCGCAGGAACGTCCCGGTCGTCAGGACGACACTTCCAGCACGGATTTCACGGCCGTCAGCCAGCACAACTCCCGCTACGGCGCCCGCACGATCAAGCACAAGGTCCTCCACGGACCCCTCGAGAATCTCGAGATTCTCCTGTTCCGCCAGCAACGACTGCACGGCTTCGCGGTAGAGTTTCCGGTCGGCCTGGGCCCGTGGGCCCCAAACGGCGGGACCCTTCGTGCGATTGAGCATCCGGAACTGGATTCCGCCGCGGTCGATGGCGCGGCCCATGATGCCGTCGAGCGCATCGATTTCGCGCACAAGGTGGCCCTTGCCGAGCCCGCCGATGGCCGGGTTGCAAGACATCTCGCCAATGGTTTCGACCTTGTTCGTGACGAGCACGGTGCGCGCACCGACACGCGCCGACGCCGCCGCGGCCTCGCAGCCGGCGTGACCGCCACCGATCACGACAACGTCGTAGCTTTCGTCCATGGAAGAGGGGCGTTCGGCGTACATTTCGCGGGCTATGTAGGCGGTCGCGCGTGTCGTGTCAAAGTATCGCCGGGTCCGATGGTTTGTATGACCTGACCGGCACCGGGAATCCGGTGTTTCACGTGAAACACCCGCAATCCGGCATACCTACTTCCCGATACAGAAATCCCGGAAAACCGTGTCAAGAACCTCGTCGATATCGACGCGGCCAGTGATCCTCCCGAGCGCCCGGAGGGCAACACGAACATCTTCCGCGGCGAGCTCTGGATAGGCCGCGTCTACCGCATGAGAGAGGGCGGCAACGGCCTCGTCGAGCGCATCACGATGCCGCCGGCGGGTCGGTAAGGCGCCCTCGCGACCGTCGAGCCGCGACCAGGTTTCATCGCGCAGGAGATCCATCAGCCGGTCGAAGCCGTCGCCGGTCACCGCCGAGACATCGACCGACGGAACGCCGGCAGGCAGGGGATCGCGGGCGGGCGCACCGTCCAGGAGGTCGATCTTGTTCCGAACGACGATGGCGTTTTCCGCAATCAGCGGCCCGATGCGATCCGGAATCCCGTCGGACGTTGCATCCAGGACCACGAGGGTCAGCGCCGCCTCGGCCGCGCGCGCCTCGGCGCGGCGAACACCTTCGGCCTCGATCCGGTCGCCCGCCGCGCGAATGCCGGCCGTATCGGAGATCGTTACGGCATAGCCGCCGAGATCGAGCCGCACCTCGATCACATCGCGCGTCGTACCCGCAATATCCGATACGATCGCGACGTCACGATCTGTTAAAATATTGATAATACTAGATTTTCCAACATTCGGGGCACCAACGATGGCAACCGGAAAACCGTCGCGAATCTGTTCCCCGCGTGTCGCGTCGTCAAGATGGGCCGCGATCTCCTCGCGAAGTTCGCCGATCCGTATGTCTGTTCGGGATTTCAGCCCGTCGGGGAGTTCCTCGTCGGAAAAATCGATTTCTGCTTCGGCATGGCCCATCAGATCGACCAGGCGCGCCCGCCAGCCCTCGTAGAGGTTGGCCAGCGACCCGTCATACTGGCGGAGCGCCAGGCGCCGCTGTGCGTCCGTCTGGGCCGCCACGAGGTCGGACAACCCCTCTGCGGCCGTCAGATCCAGCTTGCCGTTCTCAAATGCCCGGCGGGTGAACTCGCCGGGTTCAGCGTGTCGCGCACGGCCCGTGGCTGCGATCGCTTCGAACAGCGTGTCGAGTACGGCCCGCCCGCCATGGACATGCAGTTCCACGACATCGTCGCCCGTGAAGCTCGTCGGGCCGGGGAATCGCAGCACGAGCGCCCGGTCGATCGTATCGCCGCCAACGCTCACAAGGGTCCGCAGCGCCGCACGGCGCGGCGGCGGCAGGTCCGACGCGCCAAGATCGGCGAGCACCGCGTCGGCCGCGGGGCCGGACAGGCGCACCACAGCCACGCCGGCCGCACCGGCGCCGCTCGACAACGCATAGATCGTATCGCCGGACACCGGTTACTTCTTCGCGCCGCCCGTAGCGTTGGACATCGTCGACCAGAAGCTGTTCTGGAATTGCTCCCAACCCTCGCTCCCGTCCGGCATCCAGGCCTTGAAGAGGGTCTGGTGGTCCATGGACGAAATCGCTGCCATGGCCTGTTTCTGCCATTCCTCGACGACGGCCTGCTGGGCCGCCGAGACGTCCGGCAACCCCATGAAGGCCCGCGCCTCCTCCGGCGTGCAGTCGATATCGATCGTGACTTTCATGTCCCTACCTCCACTTGCAGGCTTGCCTATCGGGGCCGGCGCACCGACATTGTCCCTTGCCGTTCCGCCCCAAGCCGCCCGAGCCCCCAATGACCGAGACCGAAAACCTGCTGGCGAACGAGACCAGTCCGTATCTTCTGCAACACGCGGACAATCCCGTCCACTGGTATCCGTGGGGCGACAAGGCGCTGGCCCGCGCCCAAGCGGAGCGAAAACCGATCCTCCTGTCGATCGGCTACGCCGCGTGCCACTGGTGCCACGTGATGGCGCACGAGAGCTTCGAGGACCCGGCAACGGCGGAGGTGATGAACCGGTTGTTCATCAACATCAAGGTCGACCGGGAGGAACGGCCCGATCTCGACGCCATCTATCAGGGAGCACTCGGACTGATGGGTCAGCAGGGCGGCTGGCCGCTGACCATGTTCTGCACGCCCGAGGGCAAACCCTTCTGGGGCGGGACGTATTTCCCGCCGCGCGCCGGTTTCGGCCGCCCCGGATTCCCGGACCTGCTCGAACATATCGACAAGATCTACCGCGACGAGCAGGAGAAGGTGCAGTCCAACACCGGCGCAATCCTCGGCGCACTCGGCGAGATGGCCCAGCCCCGGACCGGTGTCGCGCCCGGCCCGGAGCAGATCACCCAGCTCGCCAACCTGATGGCCGACCAGGTGGACGCGCGACACGGCGGGTTCGGAACCGCCCCGAAATTTCCCCAGTGCGGCGTCCTGCAATTGATCTGGGCCCATGGCAGCGATCTCGCCCGGTCGAAGGTGACGCTCACCCTCGACCGGATGGCCCAGGGCGGGATCTACGATCATCTTGGCGGCGGCTTCGCCCGCTACGCGACCGACGCAGCTTGGCTGGTGCCCCATTTCGAGAAGATGCTGTACGACAACGCCCAGCTCCTCACCCTCTACGCCCAGGCCTGGCGGCGCACCGAAAACCCACTCTACCGGCAGCGGTCCGAGGAGACGGTCGGCTGGCTCCTGCGCGAGATGACCCATCCGGATGGCGGCCTCTATTCAACCCTAGACGCAGATTCCGAGGGGGTCGAGGGTAAGTTCTACGTCTGGGACGAGGCCGAGATCGACGCAGTTCTGGAGGACGAGGCCGGCATCTTCAAGGGCGCCTACGACGTCCGGCCCGAGGGCAACTGGGACGGCCACACGATCCTCAACCGAAGCCGCGACCCGGAACTGAAGGACGACGCCACCGAGGCCAGGCTCGCCACCGCCCGCAAGCTTCTCTTCGCTGCCCGCGCGCCGCGTATCCGCCCCGGCCTCGACGACAAGATCCTGACCGACTGGAACGGGCTAATGATCGCAGCGCTGGCCGAGGCGGCGATGACATTCGACCAACCCGACTGGCTCGACGCCGCGCGGAACGCCTACGGCTTCGTGCGCGAAAACCTCTCGACTGAAGCAGGTGATGCGATCGAGCTCTCCCACAGCTGGCGGGACGGCGATGCGCGCCACCGGGCGACCCTCGACGACTATGCCGCCCTCATGGTCGCAGCGCTCGCACTCCACGAAGCGACCGGGGAGGGCGGATACCTCGAAGATGCATCCGGTCTCGCCGCGACAGTCGAGGCACAGTTCGCAGCCGCCGATGGCGCCTACTTCTTCACCTCCGATCGCGCCACCGACGTGATCACCCGCACGCGCACCGGCTTCGACAACGCCACCCCCGCCGGCAACGGCCTCCTCGCCGTCGCCTATACGCGGATGTTCTTCCTGACCGGCGAGCCTTTATATCGGGATCGGGCGGTCGGGATCGTCGAGGCGTTCGCGGGAGAGCTACAGGACAACGCCTTTGGCTACGGAACGCTTCTGCGCGCCGCCGGCCTCCTGGCAGAAGCTGTCCAGGTGGCAATCATCGGCGCGCCGGATGATGGCAACACCAAGGCTCTCCGCGCCGCTGCCTATCGGGGTTCCATTCCCGATCGCGTCGTCTCCGTCATCGCACCGGACGGCGCGCTGCCTGACGGTCACCCGGCGACGGCCAAGACCAGGGAGGGCGGACAGGCCACCGCTTACGTCTGCCGCGGCCCGGTCTGCTCGCTGCCAATCACCGATGCGGACGCACTCACGGCCGAGCTCGCGCAGTGACCGACGCGTGCATCGTCGGGACGCCGGTCGGCCGGGTGCGGATCGAGGCCGCGGGGGGCGCAATCACCGTGCTCGCCTGGACCGACGAGGCGCTTTCATCGCCGAACACCAGTCTTCTCCGGAGCGCCACTAAACAGCTTGAGGAATACTTCACCGGGAGCCGCGACCACTTCGACCTGCCGCTTGCGCCGTCGGGCACCGACCACCAGAAGAAGGTCTGGCAGGCCATGTGCGACATCCCCCAGGGGCGCTTGCGCACCTACGGCGACATCGCCGACGAGATCGGCTCCTCGGCCCGGGCAGTTGGGA
Organism: Rhodospirillaceae bacterium; assembly: GCA_038132575.1. Classification (GTDB taxonomy): domain Bacteria; phylum Pseudomonadota; class Alphaproteobacteria; order UBA6615; family UBA6615; genus UBA8079. Next base: position 2,466 of record JAYPRP010000057.1, on the reverse strand, counting down.
CTGCCTGCGGCAAGAACCCGATCCCGATCATCGTGCCGTGCCACCGTATCGTGGCGGTGGGCGACGGCATTGGCGGCTACTCCGGGCGGGGCGGCACCGCGACCAAGCGGCAGCTGCTCGACCTCGAGGGCGTCCGGCTGGGTCGCCAGACGTCGCTCTATCTTGAAGCGCCCAATCCGGGCCGATAGGCTCGATCCAACACACTTTTTAGGGGGAATTCACATGGTCCACGCGATCCGTTTCTACGAGCCCGGCGGGCCGGAGGTCATGAAGTGGGAAGAGGTTGAGGTCGGCGATCCCGGCCCGGGCGAGATCCGCGTGAAGCACACTGCGGCCGGCCTCAACTTCATCGACATCTACCTCCGCTCGGGCGCGCGTCCGGTCCCGATGCCGAACGGGCTGGGGCTCGAGGGCGCGGGCGCGATCATCGCCGTGGGCGAGGGGGTCACGGACCTCTCTGTCGGCGACCGGGTCGGCTATGCCGACATGCCGCTCGGTGCCTACGCGGAAGAACGCGTGATGCCGGCGAAGATCGCCGTGAAGCTGCCCGACGGAATTTCCGACGAGCAGGCGGCCGCCATGATGCTCAAGGGCATGACCGTCCAGTTCCTGATCAAGTCCTGCTTCCCGGTACAAAAGGGCCAGACCGTCTTGTGGCACGCGGCGGCCGGCGGTGTCGGCCTGATCGCCTGCCAGTGGCTGAACCACCTGGGCGTCACCGTGATCGGCACCGTGGGCAGCGCGGAGAAGGCCGAGCTCGCGAAGGCCCATGGCTGCCACCACACGATCAACTACAAGGACGAGGACTTCGTCGAACGCGTGAAGGAGATCACCGACGGCGCGGGCGTGCCGGTCGTATATGACGCGACGGGCAAGGACACGCTGCGCGGCTCCATGCAGTGCCTGCAGCGACGCGGCTACCTGATCAGCTTCGGCAACGCGTCGGGCGCGCCCGACCCGGTCGAGCTCACCGAGCTCTCGGCCCACGGCTCGATCTACGCCGCGCGGCCCATGCTGTTCGACTTCACCGCCGAGCGCGACGAGCTCGTGGCATGCGCCAACGAACTGTTCGACGTGGTGTCGTCCGGCGCGGTCAGGATCGAGATCAACCAGCGCTACCCGTTGTCCGAGACCGTCCAGGCCCATATTGACCTGGCCGGCCGCAAGACCACCGGCTCGACGATCCTGATGGCATAGTCAGAAACGTCATACGCGGACTACTTCCAGGCAACACGACCCCTCACGCTGAGAGGGCGCGAAGCGCCGTCTCGAAGCATGGGGTGAAGTGAACGCACAAAAATCGTCATGCCCACGCAGACGGGCATCCATAGTTACCGGCGCATACCGGTTGAACAAAGGTGTTTATGGGCTCCCGCCTTCGCGGGAGTGACGACATGCCAGGCCCACCAACCGGCGTCAGCCCTTCAGGAACATGCGTTCGAGCCAGCCGGCGACCAGCTCCGCGATCGCGTCCTCGCGGTCGTTGTAATAGTGGTCGCAGTTCTCGATGATCTCGACATTGCACGGGCCCGCGCTCGCGGCGGCGAAGTCCTCGGCCGGATAGACCTCGCGCAACTCCTGGTCCCCGCGCACATAGAGCGTCGGACAGATCACCCGTGGCGCGGTCTCCACCGTGGACGGCATCGTCGTCAGGCGATCGATGTAGCTCCGCGCCGTGGCGACGTACCACCAGCCGGGCAATAGCATGAGGTCGTCGCCGCGCCCGTCCGCGACCATCTCCTCGGCCTCCCGGAATATTTCCTCGGTGCGCGCGCCACCGAGAAGCCCGGTCTTCGGCGCGAGGTTGCCGTTGGTCTTTCCGCCGGCATGGGCCGAGAGGAGCACCAGCGCCGGGGTCTCGGGGTGATTGGCAACATGCTGCACCCCCAGAAACCCGCCGTTGCTGTGCCCGATGATGACCGGGGCATCGGACCCCATAACCGCGCTTCGCTCCGCCGCGACCCACTTCGCAGCAAACTCGTTGTCGGCGATCGCCTCAGCCGTGGTCTGGAAGGCGGCACCCTCGACCGCACGGCTGTTGCGGTTCGACAGGATGTCATGGCCGCGCCGGTTGAAGGCGAGGCAGGCAAAACCGAGCGCCGTCAGCACCGGCGGCAGGAACCGTGGCGCGCCGACATAGAAGTTCATGGTGTTGCCGTGAAACAGCAGGACCGTGCCGGCGGTGGCCCCGCCATCGGGTTCGTACCAGGCCCCGTCGAGTGGCTGGTCGGTGTCGGTCTCGATCGTGACGAGTTCCGTAATCATGGGACATACCTTGAGCTGGGAAGTGAGAAACCTGTTCCCGGAAAGACCGAGGGCGGGTCCAAGACCCGCCCTCGGAAACCATGTTCTGGTGCCGCGAACCTACTGGTTCATCGTGTCGTAGAAGTCGTTGTTGTTCTTTCGCGAGTTCATGTTGCCGCGCAGGTAGACCATGCCGGCGACGACCCCCATGGGGTTGAGGAT
>JAYPRP010000056.1:0-17093 GCA_038132575.1 Rhodospirillaceae bacterium | reverse complement strand
GGGCGCGTTCCACCTGGCGAAGCCCTCGGACCTGCTGCCCGAGCTCCAGGGCCGGCTGCCGATCCGGGTCGAACTCCGGGCGCTGACCCGCGAGGATTTCGGCCGCATCCTGCGCGAGCCCGAGAACTCGCTGATCCGACAGTATGTCGCGCTGATGAACACCGAGGGCGTGACCCTCACCTTCACCGACGAGGCGATCGACACGCTCGCGGAGATGTCGGCCGAGATCAACCAGTCGGTGGAGAATATCGGCGCCCGGCGGCTGCACACGGTGCTCGAACGCCTGCTCGACGAGATCAGCTTCTCCGCCCCCGACCGGGACGGCGAGGAGATCACCATCGACGAGGCCATGGTCCGCGAGCGGCTCGAGGAGCTGACGAAGAACGCGGACCTGTCGAAGTTCATCCTGTAGGCGAGTACTCGACCCTTTTGGGAAAGATGCGCGGATCAAGTCCGCGCATGACGATCTTGTTGCCGCGAGTGCCCTAAAACCTCCCGTCATGCCCGGGCTTGACCCGGGCATCTCTTGCTCGCGTCTTCCCCGCCGCCGCCCAGCCGTCGTAAGCTGGCGCCAACCAACAACACGAGCACTCAGGGGGAACCCATGCAGATACCCACCAAGATCGTCGATCTCTCGATGGCCCTCGACAACGAGACCGTCGTCGACCCCGAGATTATGCGCCCGAAGATACAGTATGTGACGCAGGCCGAGAACGCCGACGCAATGGCGAGCTTCTTCCCCGGCATGAAAGCGGTGGACCTGCCCGACGGCGAGGGCTGGGCCTGGGAGATCGTCACGCTGACGACCCATAACGGCACCCATATCGATGCGCCCTGGCACTATCACTCGGTCGACAAGGACGGGAACCCGATGCAGACCATCGACGAGCTGCCGCTCGACTGGTTCTACCGCCCGGCCGTGAAGTTCGACTTCCGGCATTTCGAAGACGGCTACATCGTCCAGCCGTCGGACATCGAGGCCGAGCTCAAGCGCATCGACTACGATCTCCGGCCGCTCGATATCGTGCTCGTGAACACCAAGGCATCCGAATATTACGGCACAGAGGAGTATCTCTCCCGCGGCATCGGCATGGGCCGCGAGGCGACGCTGTTCCTGACACAGGAGCATGGCGTGCGGGTCACGGGCATCGATGCCTGGGGCTGGGATGCGCCCTTCTCGCTGCAGCAGGAGAGTTACGCGCGAGACCATGACGCGATGAAGGTCTGGCAGGGCCACTGGGCGGGCATCGAGCAGCCCTACTGCCACATGGAGAAGCTGCTCAACCTCGAGACGCTGCCCGACCACGGCTTCATGGTCAGCTGCATGCCCTGGAAGATCAAGGGCGCGTCGGGCGGCTGGATCCGCTGCGTCGCGATGATGTTTGACTAGGAATCAAACCATCTCCGCAAATTTCTAGTGCGTCATACCCGGGCTTGACCCGGCCCTCTCCTCCCCGAGGGAGTAGAGGGAAACTCTCCTAAAACAAATCGCCCCGGAGCCGCGCGAGGATCGCGGCGGCATCCTGGTCCGACAGGCCGCGGATATTCTCCGCGAGCGTGTTGGCGAGCTCCGTATGGGTCGGGGTCAACCCGGAAGTGTCCACGGTCACCTTGGGGTGGGACAGCGCGGCGAGGCGGTGCATCTCCTCGTAGTCGTCCCAGATCAGGTTAAAATACTCGCAGACCTGCACCACCAGCGCCTCTGACGGGCGGCCGCGATAGCCGTGCTCCAGCGACGAGAGATAGGCCTCGGAGATCTCGAGGTCCCTAGCCATCGCCTTCAGGGTCAGGCCGCGCTCCTGGCGATAGGCCCGCACCTTGGCGCCGAAGGGGGTCACGACGCGGCTCCGCGCTTGCGGCGCAGCAACACGTAGAACGCGCCATCCCGGCCATGCTCGGGGCGGGCCGTGGTAAACGCCAGCACATGGGCGCGGCACGGCGGCTGGTTCAGCCACTCGGGCAGGCGGGTGCGCAACACACCCGACCCCTCGCGCGAGCCCCGGCCCGTGATCACCAGTACGCAGCGTTTGCCGGCAGCGGCCGCCTCGGTGATGAAACCGGTGAGTGCGGTGTGTGCCGCGTCCTGATACATGCCGTGCAGGTCGAGGCGCGCCTCGATCGGCAGCTTGCCACGCCGGAGCCGGTCGGCGGTGCGGCGATCCACCGCGACATAGTCACCCGCCGCCAGCTCGGGCGGCGGCGCCGGGTGGGCGACGGGCCGGGATGGCGAAATGGGCGCGGACGTGGGCTTCTTCTTTTTCGGTGTGCGCGCGGCCGTCTTCCTGGCGGCGGGTTTCGCCGGTTGCGGCCGCCGCCGCTTCAGGGGCTGGGCGTCGGCGAGCGCGCGGCGAAACAGGTCCTCCTCTTCGCCGGTGTCGCCGTCCTTGTCGCCGGAGGCCATCGCCGCGCTCAATCGTCGCTCGTATCATCTTCGACGATGACGATGTGCAGCCGTCGCGGCCCGTGGGCGCCCAGCAGGAGCGTCTGCTCGATGTCGCCCGAACGCGAGGGCCCGGTGACGAAGTTGACCGTGCGCGGCGGCAGCCCGCCGCGTCCGGATGCGCCGTCGGCGGCCTGTGTGCGCACGGCGTCCCACACGTCCTCGTAGGACTTCACCACCCGGCTGGCGGGGAGCACCACCACGTGGGTCTCGGGGATGAAGTTCAGGGTCGAGGGGTGATCGGGCCCGGAGAACATGGCAAGCGTCCCCGTCTCGGCCACCGCGAAGGGCGCCGAAGTGATGCTTACCTGGTCGGGCTCGCCCGGCACGCCCCGGCGGATGTCCAGAAGCCTGTTGTCGCTCCACGGGGCAGCGTCGAGGCTCGGGTCCGGCGCCATCACCACTTCGGACGGCAAGTTTTCGCCGCGCAGATAGTCCGAGACGGCGCCCGGTACGTCTGCCATGTCCGACACCCGCGCGACGGTGGCGTGCACCTTCGTCGCCATGATCTCGAACAAATCCAAAAGTCCGCCCGCCCCCAGGTCCGTCCGCGCGGGCACGATGTTCCGCGCATGGCCGTCGATCCGCGCGCGCAGGGCCGCCGCCGTCTCGGCGTCAACGGGTCCGTCGCGGCCCTTCGACCGGCGCAGCGATCCCAGAATCTGATCTTTCGCGCTCATGCCCCGTTCCTCATTGGCGGCCGCTCCCCGGATTTCCAGCGCGCCTGGAAGGTGCGGCCCTGGGGCGCCGGCAGCTCGCGATACTTGGTCCACCCTCTGGCGAGAGGCACCGACGAGAACCGCCCACGCTTGCGGCCAATCCAGGAAAGCAACCGCATCTGGATGCCGGTCGCCACTTGATAGAGCCGCGGTCGGCGGGCCATGAAGGCCCACAGGCCGAGCCCGACCCGCGCCGAACCGGGGGACAGGTGGCTCTCGAACTCCCGCTCGCGCCAGTGGCGCATCATCTTGGGCAGCGGGATGTGCATCGGGCACACCTCCTCGCAGCGCCCGCAGAAGGACGACGCGTTGGGCAGGTGGCCGGCCTCGTCCACTCCGAGGAGGCCGGGCGAGAGGACGGAGCCCATGGGCCCCGGATAAACCCAGCCATAGGCGTGCCCGCCGACCGACTGATAGACCGGGCAGTGGTTCATGCAGGCACCGCAGCGGATGCAGCGGAGCATCTCCTCGAACTCGGTGCCGAGCATGTCGGTCCGGCCGTTGTCGAGCAGGATTACATGATACTGCTCGGGCCCGTCCGGATCGCCTTCGCGTTTCGGGCCCGTCGAGAGGGTCGTGTAGCTGGAGAATTCCTGACCCGTCGCCGAGCGCGCCAGCACCCGCAGGATGGTGGCGGCGTCCTCCAGCGTGGGGACGATCTTCTCGAGGCTCGCCAGCACGATGTGCACCTTGGGGATGAGCTGCGAAAGGTCGCCGTTGCCCTCGTTAGTGACGATGATCGACGAGCCCGTCTCCGCGATCAGCAGGTTCGCACCCGTAATACCCACCTCGGCCTCGAAGTATTTCTTGCGCAGGATCGTCCGCGCCTCGTCGAGTAGGGTCGGCGGCTCCTCAAGCACCCGATCCGGGTCCAGCTCGGTATGGGTCTCGCGGAAGCTCTGCTCGACCTGGTTCTTGGTCAGGTGCACCGCTGGCGCAATAATGTGGCTCGGGCGCTCGCCGCGCAGCTGGATTATGTATTCGCCGAGATCGGTCTCGACAGGGTGGATGCCGGCAGCCTCGAGCGCCTCGTTGATCTCGATCTCCTCGCCGATCATCGACTTGCCCTTGTTGACGGTCTTCGCATCGACCGAGCGGCAGATATCGAGGACGATCTGCTGGGCGTCCGCCGCGGTGCGCGCCCAGTGGACGTGTCCGCCGCTCGCCTGGACCTTTTCCTCGTAGGCCTCCAGATAGAAGTCGAGATGTTCCAGCGTGTGGTTCTTGATGTCCCGGGCCTGGTCGCGGAGCGCGTCGAACTCGGGCAGGTTGTCACGCGCAGTGGAACGGCCATCGACGAAATGCCCGCGCGCCTTTTTCAACGCCGCCTGCAGGTCCGCGTTGGCGAGCTGCTCCTTCGCGTTGTTCTTGAAGTTGCGGCTGGTCGAGTGGACGTTCATGACACTCACTCCTGACCGTCTTGCGGCTCGCCAATCGCCGGTTCATCGCCCATGCCCGCCAGAACCTCGGCCACGTGGCGCACCCGGACGTTGGCGCCGTCGCGCTGCAGCTTGCCGGCCATGTTCATCAGGCAGCCCATATCGCCGGCGAGCAGGGTCTCGGCGCCCGTGGCGACGATCCGCTCCATCTTGTTCGACACCATGTTGTTCGAGATGTCGGGATACTTGACGCAAAAGGTGCCGCCGAAGCCGCAACACACGTTGGCGTCCTCGAGTTCGCGCAGGTGCAGCCCTTCGATGCTTTCCAAGAGCCCACGCGGCTGGGCGTGGATGCCTAGCTCGCGGAGGCCCGAGCAGCTGTCGTGATAGGTGACCGTGCCCTCGAAGGCGGCCTCGACTGAGGTCACGCCGAGCACGTCGGTCAGGAACGAGACCAACTCGTGGCTGCGGCCTGCGAGATCGTCGGCCCGCGCCGACCATTCGGGATCGTCGGCGAACAGCTCGGGATAGTGTTTCGAGATCATGCCGGCGCACGACCCCGACGGCGCGACCACATAGTCGTAGCCCGCGAACACCTCGATCACCTGTTTGGCGATCACGATCGTGTTCTTGCGGCCGCCGGAGTTGAAGGCCGGCTGACCGCAGCAGGTCTGGGCCTCGGGCACCTCGACAGTACAACCGGCGTCCTGCATCAGCTTCACCGCCGCGAAGCCGACACTCGGCCGGAACAGGTCCACCAGGCAGGTGACGAACAGCGCCACGCGCGGGCCGTCGCTCATCGCACTCTCCTCGGATTTGCCATCCTGTTTAGCACATTCCGCCCGGCAACCAACGCGAGCGCGCGGACCGGCATCAGCCGGTCGGGACGGCGCCGCGCGGCACGAGGATATAATAGGCACCGCGACTCTTCATCCGGCCTGCCTTGTCCAGCGCCTCGCGCCCCGTGCCCCAGTAGAAATCACCGCGCACCGTGCCGCGGATGGCGTTGCCCGTGTCCTGGGCCAGCATCAGCCGCTGCAGGCGGGTATCCCCATCCGGGTGCTCGGCATCGAGCCAGACCGGGACGTTCAGGGGGATATGTTCCGGATCGACCGCCATCGAGCGCTCGGCCGTGAGCGTCACACCGGCCGCGCCGGTCGGACCGTCACCGTCGATCTCGCGGAAGAAGATGAAGCGCGGGTTCATGGCGAGCGTTTCGCGCATGATCTCGGGGTTCGCCTCGAGCCAGGCCCGGATGTCCTCCCAGCCCGCGCGTCCGGCGTCGAGTTCCCCCCGCGCGATCAGTTCGCGGCCGACCGACCCGTAATTGTGGCCGTTGTGGCCGGCGAAGCCGATCCGGGTGCGCGACCCGTCGGGCAGGGCGACAACACCCGAGCCCTGGACCTGCAGGATGAAGACGTCGAGGATGTCCCGCGCCCAGAACAGGGGCTCCGCCTGTTCCGAGATCGCGCCGGCCTCGATCTCACCGCGCTTGCGATAGGGGATGAGCCGTCCGTCCTCGACCCGGCCGACGATGCTGCGGCCCTTGAAAGACGGATCGAACGCCTCCAGCCGGACGAACACATGATCGTCGGGCAGCGCGTAGATCGGCTCGACGTAATCACCGTCGCGCGCCCGCGCAGCCTCGATGATCGGTTCGTAATAGCCGGTGAACAGCCCCGGGTCGTCTTCGGCGCCTACCACACGGAGCGGTACGAGCTCGGTCTCGATCAGGGCGCGCAGGCCGTCATGATCCGCGTCACCGAGACTGACAATCGCTCCACAGACCGGCCGCCAGTCGCCGGCGGTCCCGGCAACGTTCGCATCCGCCGGGCCGATCTGCCGATCATCCGCGAGCCGGGCCAGGCGTCCGCAGGACTGCCGCCAGGCGGGCAGGGCCTCGGCCATCGCGTCGACATTCCAGCCGGGCAGGGCGTCGAACGCGACAGGCGTGTAAGTGGTTTCCACCACGGGCGCGGGCTCGTCCTCGGCCCCGCAGGCGGCTAGCGCGATCATGCCCGCGAGCAGCAGGGCGCGTTTCGGGGAGAACCGGAATGTCGGGGCATGCCGGGTGCTGAACACCAGGCTCAGTTCGGCGCTTCGGTCGCGACGAGGGTCCAGTTCGGATTGCGCGAGCGGGTGTTGCGGGCAAACGTCCAGATGTCGGTCACGGTCGCGACCTTGGTCGGATCGCCCGAGACGGGCTCGTCGCCGGCGTCGCGCACCACCTCGATCTGCTCGGACACGATCTTGACGGTCAGGAAGGCCACCCGGCCATCCATGTTCGCCTCGAGGATCTCGGCCTCGCGAATGCCCACGAGGGTCATCTCCATGGTCTCGTCGCGGCCCTCGCGGGCCTCGATCGCGCCGGCGAAGTTGTCATACACCTCGTCGCTGAGCAGCGGGCGCAGCGTGTCGCGATCGCCCGCAGCAAAAGAGGTCACGATCATCTCGAAGGCCATGCTTGCGCCCTCGAGGAATTCGCCCACGGCAAAATTACCGTCCGCGGCCTGCACATCGCGCAGCCCGCCGGCAGCCGGGGAATCCTCCGAGATATCGCTTTTGGGCGCGCGGTCGCCCGAACGGTCCGGGAGGGCGACCACGGTGTCGTCGCCCGCATCCTGGGCCTCGGGTCGCGCGCGCGCATCTTCGCGGCCGGCATAGGGATCGTGGGGCGGGCGTTCGTGGCCCGTCCGCTTGCCGAGGACGCTGCGCAGACGGAACACCAGGAAGGCTGCCACCATCGCCATGAGGATTATGTCTAAGAAAGCCACGCGCCGTCCGTTTCGCCGTCGGTATCCCTGGAAGCCCGTGCCGGCGCCCGAAATTCCCGGTGCGGCCGAAAGCGGGTTGTTCGCCGTCTCAACAGCACCAACATTACGTTCTTGGTCCGCCGGATACCAGCGGCGGTTACAAGGCCGGTCGCCCGACGGTGCGCTGGGTTACGATCCCTAGATAGGGACAACGCGACGAAAGAACAAGAATGCCGCTCCTGATTCTCGCCCTGTTCATCGGCATCCCCCTGATCGAGATCTACCTGTTCATCCAGGTGGGTGGATCGATCGGCGTCTGGCCGACCATCGGGGTGGTCATCCTGACCGCCGTCATCGGCACCGCGTTGCTGCGCCAGCAGGGGCTCGCGACCCTGGCCCGCGCCCAGGCCGACCTCGACCGCCAGCAGTTTCCCGTGCGCGAGCTGTTCAACGGCGTGTGCCTGCTGATCGGCGGACTGCTGTTGCTGACCCCGGGGTTCCTGACCGACGCGCTGGGTTTCGCACTCCTCATCCCGCCGCTCCGCGCGATCCTCGGACGGGGCGTGTGGGCGGCGATGGCGCGCTCGCGGAACGTTCATTTTTCCGTGTCCGGCGGCCCGTCCGGGCCGGGCGGATCGCATGGACCAGGCAGCCCGCCGCCGCGCGGCCCGGGCGGGCCGATCATCGACGGGGAAGAGTTCGGCGTTCGCCGCTACGACAATGATACGCCCGCGGATCCATCCCGCCGGATCGGCGGCTCGTAGAATCGCGCCCGCATGCGCCCGCGGTTGTCCGGCCCGGCGCGTCCGTGTTAGCCAGTGCGCCGAGTTTCCGCGCGCGTCCGCGCGCACAGCAAACGATATGGATCGAGCCATGACTGACGAGAATGCAGGCGCCCCAAACCTGGACGGCACCGACACCGGCGGCGCGCCGATGATGATGGTCAACGCCCAGTATGTGAAAGACCTCTCCTTCGAGAATCCCAACGCGCCCCAGTCGCTGAGCCAGCAGTCGGGCGAGCCCAACATCCAGATCGCCATCGACGTGAACGCCGACCAGATCGCCGACAAGGCCTTCGAGGTGACGCTCACCCTGCGTGCCGAGGGCACCGCCGGCTCGGAGCAGCTCTTCATCGTCGAGATCGTCTATGCGGGCATCTTCTCCGTTGGCGAGGTGCCGGACGAGTATGTGCCGCCGCTGCTCTACATCGAGGCGCCGCGCCAGCTCTTCCCGTTCGCCCGCGCGATCATCGCCGACGCGGTGCGCGACGGCGGCTTCCCACCGCTACTCGTCCAACCGATCGACTTCATGTCCCTCTACCAGCAGCGCGTCGCGCAGATGCAGGCCGAGGGCGGTGAAGCCGCTGCGCCGGCGGCTGCCGGAAACGGCGCCGGCGACAAGAAGGACGGCGACGACAAGCAGAAGTTCGAGTTCGAACTCTAGTCCCCCGACGTCCAGATCGGGCCGTTCAGGCTTTCCACCAGAACGGCATGGGCAGCCAGCTCCTCGGGGCTGGGCGCGTGCGCGCGCGGGGGGCGTGCCTGGCGCTGGACCATGGCCGGGCCCGCACCGCTCTTCGCCGGCCCGCCGGCGAGCGCGAGATCCGGCTGCCGACCACCCCGCAACTGTAGATACACCTCGGCCAGGAGTTCGGCATCGAGCAGCGCGCCGTGCTTCTCGCGCCGGGACAGGTCGATCTCGAAGCGCCGGCATAGCGCGTCCAGGCTCGCCTGGGCTCCGGGGAAAGTGCGCCGGGCGAGCGCGACCGTGTCCACCGAACGTTCCATGGGCAGGACCGGAAAGCCGAGCGTCTTGAGCTCGGCGTTGATGAACTTCATGTCGAAGCTGGCGTTGTGGATCACCAGTTTCGCGTCGCCGATAAACGCGAGGAACTCCGCCACCACCTCGGCGAAGACGGGCTTGTCCGACAGGAACTCCCCGCTTAGCCCGTGCACGTTGAACGCCTCCTCGGGCATGTCGCGCTCGGGGTTGATGTAGACGTGATAGGTCTCGCCGGTGGGGATGTGGTGCTGCGCCTCGACGCAGCCGATCTCGACGATGCGGTGGCCGCTCGCCGGATCGAGCCCGGTGGTTTCGGTGTCGAGGATGATTTCGCGCATGTGCCCGGGCCCGGTTTCGCTTGCTACTGGAAGACGCCGGGCGGGCCAGACCGTCGGGCGGCGCGGACCGCCATCACGATCCGCTTGAGACGTCGGAAAGTATAGGCCCTGCCCGCACCCGTCTCCACGACAAAGTCCGCGCGGCGGCGTTTCTCGCGGTCCGGCATCTGGGAGGCAAGAATGCCGTCGAGCTTCTCCTCGGTCATGCCCGGCCGCGCGAGCACCCGGCGGCGCTGCAGCCAGGCCGGCGCGGTCACCACGATCACCCCGTCCACACGGTCCTCGCCGCCCGTCTCGTAGAGGAGCGGGATGTCCAGGACCGCAAGCGCCGCGCCCTGGCGCCGGTGATGGCGCACGAACGCATCGGCCGCCGCGCGCACCCGCGGGTGGACCAGCGCCTCGAGATCGCGCCGCGCCGCATCATCGCCGAATACGGCCGCCCCCAGCGCGCCCCGGTCCACACCGTCCGCCGTGAGCACGCCCGGAAACCTCGCATCGACTGCCGCGCGCAATTCCGCGTCCCAGGCGAACAGGCCGTGCACGGTTGCGTCGGAATCATGGACCGGCACGCCCAGCACCCGCAGCATGTCGGCGGCGGTCGACTTGCCCATGCCGATCGAGCCGGTGAGGCCGAGCACGATCATGCGCCGTCACCCTGTCCGGTGTCCTGCCCGGCGCCTTGTCCGTCGCGGGCGCGCAGGACCGCGGCGCGCAGATCCTCTTCGACCACGGGATCGACACCGAACCATGCCCGGAACCCGGCGCGCGCCTGGTGCAGCAGCATCCCCAGACCGTCCACCACCGTGTTGCCCCGGGCCCGTGCCGCGGCAAGCAGGCCGGTTTCCAAAGGCGCATAGACGATGTCGTTGACGACCGCGTCTTCGGGCAGGTTCTCCAGGTCGAGCTCCAGCGGCGGCTGTCCGGTCATCCCGAGGGTGCTGGTGTTGAGCAGCAGGCCCGCACCGCTGAGCGCCGCCTCCGCACCCGCCAGGCCATGGGCGGTGACCCGCAATCCGGCGATCCCCGCGAGGGCCGCCAGCGCTTCGGCCCGCTCGACCGTGCGGTTGACGATCCGGATCTCGACGACACCAGCGTCCGCCAGGCCGACCATCGCCGCGCGCGCCGCGCCGCCGGCCCCGAGAATCACGGCGGGGCGGTCGCCGAAACGGCTCTCCAGGGCAGACGCTGCGCCCGCGCGGATATTCTCGATGAGCCCGTAGGCATCCGTGTTGGTGGCGGTGAGACGACCGTCGTCGCCGACCACGATGGTGTTGACCGCGCCAATCCGCTGGGCCGCCTCGTCAACATCGTCGACCAGCGAAAGCGCGGCCTCCTTGTGGGGCACCGTCAGGTTCACCCCCCGGTAGCCATCCGCTGCCAGTCCGGCGAGCGCCGCCGGCAGGTCTTCCGGGGCGACGGGAATCGCCTCGTAGCTGCCCGCGATCCCGTGGCGTGCGAGCCAGTGGCCATGCAGGGCCGGAGACAGGGAGTGCCCCACCGGCCAGCCCATGACGCCCGCTTTCGGTTCCACGCTCATGCCATCACCACCCGTTCGCCCCGCAGGAAATCCAGGAGCGGCAGGAGCGGCAGTCCCAGGATCGAATAGAAATCGCCGTCGATGTTCTCGAAAAGGTGCACGCCCAACCCCTCCATTTCATACGCGCCGACCGACTGGCGGGCGGAGTCTCCCGCCGCCGCCACGTAGCGCCCGATGAACTCGTCCGACAATGCGCGCATGCGCAAATCCGCGCGCGCCGTGTGATGCCACGCAACCTGGCCGTCGATCACCGCGCAGACCGCCGCGTGCAGCGTGTGCGACCTGCCCCCCAGGCGGCGCAGATGATCGCGCACCCCGTCGCGCCCGACGGGTTTCTCGAACAGTTCGCCCGCGCATGACAGGACCTGATCCGCGCCCAGGACGATGGCATCCGGTCGCGCCGCGGCGATCTTCTGCGCCTTGAGTTCCGCCAGCACCTCCGCAACCTGCTCATGGGGCGCGTCCTCGGCGAGCAGACGGTCGCGGACTTCGGCCTCGTCGATGTCGGCGGGCAGTGTTTCGTGCGGAACGCCGGCAGATGCGAGAAGCCGGGTGCGGACCGCGCTCGCCGACGCCAAGACGATCGGTCGATCGGCCGCGGCAAGCATCCCGTCAGTCGCCGACATTCTTTTCCGCTTCTTCGAGCCGGCGGTTGTACACAGTCATGATTGCCGCCGCGGTCTCCTCGATCGAGCGCCGGGTCACGTCGATCACCGGCCAGTTCTGGCGGGCGAAATAGCGCCGCGCCTCCGTGATCTCGGCCCTGACGGTCTCCGGATCGACATATTCGGTCTCCTCGTGCTCGTGCAGCGAGGTGAGGCGGGCACGGCGCAGCTCGACCAGCCGCTTGGGATCGTTGGTCAGTCCGATCACCAGCGGATGGGTCAGCGTCTTGAGGCTCTGCGGCAGCGGCACCCCCGGCACATAGGGCACGTTCGCGGCCTTGATTCCCCGGTTCGCCAGGTAGAGACAGGTCGGCGTCTTCGAGGTCCGCGAGACGCCCACCAGGACGATATCGGACCCGTTGAGTTCCTCGGTGCGCTGGCCGTCATCGTGGGTCAGCGACCAGTCCATGGCCTCGATCCGCGCGAAATAGGCCGCGTCGAGTTCGTGCTGGCCGCCCACCCGGTGGGTCGGCTGCCGGCCGAGATAGTTTCCGACCGCCGCGATGACGGGGTCCAGGACCGAGATGCACGGCACTTTCCGCAGGCGGCAGCCGCGGATGAGCTGCTCGCAAAGATCGTCATCCACCAGGGTGAAGATCACGGGTCCCGGATTTTCGCCGATCTCCTCGAGCACCAGGTCCATCGCTTTCGGGGTGCGCGCCATCGGCCAGAAATGCTCGACCGACGGGGTGTCGGAGAACTGGGCAAGACAGGCGCGCGAGACCGATCGAATGGTCTCGCCGGTCGAATCCGACACCATGTGCAGATGAAAAACGTTGTCGTCTTCGGCCATGAAGCACCCTTTCGGCTGGGAGCAACTGCAATCATACCGGGGATAAGTCGCACCGCGGGCCGGCGTCAAAAATTTGTTCAACCTTATGCCGTTCGAAAACCGCCCTGTCATCCCAAGGCGAATAAAGTTTCCAACAGGCGGTATGCCGGAAACGGTGCACAGGGAATCCAAACCTTCGGCCTGAGTGATCCACACGAGCTTCGGACACGAATGAAAACTAGAACAATGCATTGCGAGATTTGCAAACATATCTGCCCGCGAGCACATTCGCCGGGACCGAGCAGTGCATGAATTTGTGAACAAGGAGATATTCCTTGGATTCACCGGACATCTACAACGTCAGTTCACTTTTCACTTCGTTCAATTTCTATCTTTTGGGATGCGCCAGGATAACCGGATCGGCATAGTCGCCCAGCTTTCGCAACCACCCGCCACCAAACCCAGCATCGGTTTCCACACCCGTGACCAACATTTTTCTCGATGCCCTGTCCGGCCGCCCGAGTCCGCGCCCACCCTTCTGGTTCATGCGCCAGGCCGGGCGTTACCTGCCGGAATACAGAGAAATCCGCGCCCAGGCCGCGGGTTTCCTCGATCTCTGCTACACCCCCGAACGCGCCGCGCGGGTGACGCTCCAGCCGATCGAACGGTTCCATGCCGATGCGGCGATCCTGTTCTCCGACATCCTCGTGGTGCCCGACGCCATCGGCCAGGAGGTCGGGTTCGTCGAGGGCACGGGCCCGGTGCTCACGCCCGTGACCAGCGGATCGGATCTCGCCAAGCTCGATCCCGGTAAAACTCTCCGCCATCTCGCGCCGGTATTCGAGACCGTGTCCCGGGTGCGTGCGGAACTTCCGGAGGAGGTGGCGCTGATCGGATTCTCCGGTGCACCCTGGACCGTCGCGACCTACATGGTTGAGGGCGGATCGAGCCGGGACTTCAATGCCATCAAGAGCTGGGCGGTAAGCGAACGCGGGGACTTCGATGCCCTCCTCGATATCCTCGTCGAATCCACCACCGCCTACCTGCTGGCACAGGTCGAGGCCGGCGCCCAGGCCTTGCAGATCTTCGACACATGGGCGGGCGCCGTCCCCGCGGGCGACTTCGACCGCTGGGTCATCGATCCCACGGCGCGGATCGTCTCCGGGGTAAAATCCGCTGCCCCCGGTGTTCCGGTCATCGGGTTCGCGCGGGGAATCGGTGACCGGCTCGAAGGATATATCCGGGCGACGGGCGTGGATGCGGTCGGCCTCGATGCGTCGATCAGCGCGGCCGATGCGGCAACGAAAATCCAGCCGATCTGCCCGGTCCAGGGCAATCTGGACCCGGCGTACCTGATGGCCGGTGGGACCGAGATGGAGCGCGCCGCGGGCGACATCCTCGATGCCCTTGGCGGGGGGGCGTTCGTGTTCAACCTTGCCCACGGCATCCACAAGGACACGCCGCCGGCCCATGTGGAGCGGCTGGCGGAGATCGTCCGCGCATGGTCGCTCTCGTGAACAGGATACATCCATGACCACCGCCGTGATCCTCTACAATCTGGGCGGGCCCGACCGGCCCGAGGACGTCCAGCCGTTCCTGTTCAACCTGTTCAACGACCCGATGATCATCGGCGCGCCGGCACCGATCCGCTGGGGGCTCGCGAAGGTGATCTCGAAGCGGCGCGCGCCCGTCGCTCGGGAGATCTACGCCCATATCGGCGGCGGTTCCCCGCTGCTGGCGAACACGCGCGCCCAGGCCGAGGCCCTGGAGGCGGCGCTCAACGCCGGCGGCGGCGAGACGTTCGAGTGTCATGTCGCCATGCGTTACTGGCATCCGATGTGCGATGCGGTGATGGACGCGGTGATCGCCACGAAGCCCGACCGGATCGTTCTGCTGCCGCTCTACCCGCAGTTTTCGACGACCACGGTGGGCTCGATGATGCGGGTCTGGGAGATCGCCGCGCGTAAGCGCCGGCTGGACATACCGGTCACCGCGCTGTGCTGCTATCCCACCCATCCGGGTTTCGTTGAGGCCGTCGCCGAACGGCTGGAAACCGCGCTCACAGCGGCCTCTACGCCATCGGAAGGCCAGCGGATCCTGTTTTCGGCCCACGGCTTGCCGAAGCAGATCGTCGACGGCGGCGATCCCTACCAATGGCAGGTTGAGCAGACGGCGGCGGCTGTCATCGCAAAACTAGGCGGGGATCGCGACTGGCTGTGTTGCTACCAGAGTCGGGTGGGACCGCTGGAATGGATCGGTCCCTCCACCGAGGACGAGATCGCGCGCGCGGGCGCGGACGGCAAGGCCGCGGTCATCGTGCCAATCGCCTTCGTCTCGGAACATTCCGAGACCCTGGTCGAGCTCGACATCGAGTATCGCGAACTGGCGGACAAGGCCGGTGTGCCGGAATACATCCGGGTCCCGACCGTGGACACGACGCCGTCCTTCATCGCCGGGCTCGCAGACCTCGTGCGCGGAAACATCGAAGCGGGCTGCGATATCTGCAGCGGCAACCCGGGTGCGGCCGGCGGCCGACTCTGTTCGGCCGACTGGGCGAAATGCCCGGCCGCCGCGGCGTGATATCCGATGGATGATTTCCTCGCCACCGCCTATCCCTGGATTAAGTCGCTGCACGTGATCTCGGTGATCGCCTGGATGGCGGGGCTTCTCTACCTGCCGCGGCTGTTCGTCTATCACGCCGATGCCGAGACCGGGTCCGACAAGTCCGAGACCTTCAAGGTCATGGAGCGCCGTCTGCTGCGCGCGATCATGAACCCGGCCATGATCGCGACGTTTGTCTTCGGCGGGCTCCTGCTGGCCACGCCCGGGGTGATCGACTGGAGCGCGGCCTGGATCTGGGTGAAGCTGGCCGCCGTGGCGGCGCTGACCGTCGCTCACCACGTGTTCGCGAGATGGTTCCAGGATTTCCGCGACGACGCCAACACCCGGCCCGCGAAAACCTACCGGCTCGCCAACGAGGTGCCGACCGCCCTGATGATCGTGATCGTGGTCATGATCATCGCCCGGCCCTTCTAGGCCTCGGTTCCGTTCTGTCGTTTTCCTGTCGTCGGTTGCCGATCGAAGGATTGACTTGACGCGTTCGGCTCACTAAGAGCGTAATACCGGTTTGCGCAACGAAGTCCGCGCGCTTCTGTTTCCTTCCGAATATTTCGTTTTCTTCCGGCGCGCCGCGTCGATGAGCGCGAATTTCCACAGGCCCATCTCCGACGCCAGGCCGCCCCACGGCTGTTCACGCGACCGGTCCAGGCCTCCCCAACAGAACTGGTTTCCCCATGGAAGCAATCAAACTTCAGGACCTAAAACGCAAAAGCCCCGGCGAGCTGCTGACCTTCGCCGAGGAGCTCGAGATCGAGGGCGCCAGCAATCTGCGCACCCAGGACATGATGTTCGCGATCCTCAAGGAGCTCGCCGAGGACGAGGTGCCGATCACCGGCATAGGCGTGCTCGAGGTGCTGCAGGACGGCTTCGGCTTTCTGCGCTCGCCGGAATCGAACTTCCTCCCGGGCCCCGATGATATCTACGTCTCGCCAAGCCAGGTCCGGCGCTTCGCGCTGCGCACGGGCGACACGGTCGAGGGCGAAATCCGCTCACCCAAGGACGGCGAGCGCTACTTCGCCTTGGTCAAGGTTGCCCAGGTCAATTTCGACGACGTCGACAGCACCCGCCACCGGGTGAATTTCGACAACCTGACTCCGCTCTACCCGGAGCGAAAGATCGAGCTCGAGATCGACGATCCTGAGAACAAGGATCCATCCTGCCGCGTCATCGACATGGTCGCGCCGCTCGGCATGGGCCAGCGCGCGTTGTTGGTGGCGCCGCCGCGCACGGGCAAGACCGTCATGATGCAGAGCATCGCTAAGGCGATCATGGCGAACCATCCGGACATCTACCTGATCGTGCTGCTCATCGACGAGCGGCCGGAAGAGGTGACGGACATGCAGCGCACGGTGCGTGGCGAGGTCATCTCCTCGACCTTCGACGAGCCTGCCTCGCGCCATGTGCAGGTCGCCGAGATGGTGATCGCTAAGGCCAAGCGCCTGGTCGAGCACAAGCATGACGTGGTCATACTGCTGGATTCGATCACGCGACTCGCGCGCGCCTACAACACCGTCGTCCCGTCCTCGGGCAAGGTGCTGACGGGCGGCGTGGATGCCAACGCGCTACAGCGCCCGAAGCGCTTCTTCGGTGCGGCCCGCAACATCGAGGAGGGCGGCTCGCTGACCATCATCTCGACCGCGCTGATCGAGACCGGCAGCCGCATGGACGAGGTCATCTTCGAGGAGTTCAAGGGGACCGGTAACTCTGAAATCGTCCTCGACCGCAAGCTGTCCGACAAGCGCGTGTGGCCGTCGATCGACATCACCAAGTCCGGCACCCGCAAGGAGGAGCTCCTGGTGGAAAAGGATGCGCTGTCGAAGATGTGGGTGCTGCGCCGCATCCTCAACCCCATGGGGGTCGTCGACGGCATGGAGTTCCTGCTCGGCAAGATGAAGTCGACCAAGAACAACAACGATTTCTACGACACGATGAACCAGTAGGTTCGCGGCAGCAGAACATGGTTTTCGAGGGCGGGTCTTGGACCCGCCCTCGGTCTTTCCGGGAACAGGTTTCCCACTTTCCAGCCCAAGGTATGTACCATGATTACGGAACTCGTCACCATCGAAACCGACACCGCCCAGCCCCTCGA
>JAYPRP010000055.1:0-17157 GCA_038132575.1 Rhodospirillaceae bacterium | reverse complement strand
CCATGTAGGATGAACCGATCGAACCCCGGTGGGAGGTTTCGGGTTGCTTAGAATTTCCGGATCCCTCGGCGCGCTCGCGCTGACATTCGTACTGGTGGTCGCCAGCGGGCCTACCGGCGCGCACCCCCATGTCTGGATTGATCTCGAGACGAAGCCTATCTACGACGATGCGGGCCGTGTCACCGGCATCGACATCGCCTGGATATTCGACCCCTTCTACACCGTTTTCGCGATCGAGGATAAACGGACCGACGACGGCGTCGATCAGGAGGGACTCGTCCGGATGGTCGGCAAGAATCTTCAAAACCTCCAGCCGTATGACTTCTTCACCGACATCCGCGCCGGCGGTGCCAAAGTGCCGCTCCGCCCGGTCGAGACCTTCAATGCTGGCCTCATCGAGGACAATCTCTGGATGCGGTTCGTCGTGACGTTCGCAGAACCAGTGGACCCGCGGGAGACTTCGTTCTCCTACGCCGTTTACGACCCGAGCTACTATATCGAGATCATCTATGACGATCCCGCCAAGGCGAACCTCGAGGCTGCCGCTCCGGCAGGCTGCAGCGCGCAACTCGAGGAAGCGAACCCCACCGCCGAGACGATCACGCTGGCACAGTCGCTCGACCGCACCGCGGCCGGCCCCGAGAACCTCGGGGAAATATTTGCGCAGCGCGTGCGCATCGCATGCAACTGACGACCGGTCGTCCGGCCTTGCGGGGCCTGGCGGTCCCCTTGCTGCTGGCATTGGGGATCATCGCGCTCTGGCTGATCCTCGTCTTCCTGTTCAACGATACCTGGCGCCTGATCCTTTCAGACATCCAGGCCATGCAGCGCGACCTGCAGGAGGGGCTCGCCGTGGCGACCCGCCTCGTGGCGGAGAACGGTGTGGAGGCCGCGGGAACCTTGATTGGCCTGAGTTTCGCCTACGGCGTCCTGCACGCTGCGGGTCCCGGACACGGCAAGCTGGTGATTTCGACCTACGTGCTGACTCATGAGGACGCCGTCCGGCGCTCGCTGGCGCTGTCCGTCCTCGCCGCGCTGATGCAAGGCGTCACGGCCATCGTCATCATCGAGGTCATGCTGTCGATCATCGGCGCAAGCCTGCGCGAGGCGACCGGGATTGCGTTCCAACTCGAGATGACTAGCTACGCGCTGGTGCTCGTGCTCGGTCTCATCCTCGCGGCCGTGACGGCGCGCCGGCTGGTCCGCCGGGCCCGCAATCCCCAGGCGGCGGACGCCTGTAGGACCTGCGGACATATCCACGCGCCCGATGCCGCCCACGTGGCCGACAAGAGCTCGTTCGGGGCGTTGGCCGCCGTGATCTTCTCAATCGGCCTGCGCCCGTGTACCGGCGCCATCCTGGTGCTGATCCTAGCGAACGTGCTGGGGTTGCGTTTCACCGCCTGGGCTGCGGTGTTCGCGATGTCCGTCGGGACCGCGCTTACGGTATCCGCAATCGCGCTCGCCTCGATCTACGCCCGCAAGGCGACCTTGCGCGCCGCCGAGCGCTGGCCACAGAGCTCGGGGTCTTTCGCCCTAATGCTCGACGGGATCGCCTTCTGCGGCGGTATCCTGATCGTCGCCCTGGGAGCTTCGCTCCTGCAGGCCGCGGCGGTGACCGCCGACCACCCGCTGTTTTAGGGCGCCGACAATATACTCGTCATGCCCGCGCAGCCGGGCATCCATAAACATCAACGCAAAATTAGTTGGACACCAGTGTTTATGGGTTCCCGCCTTCGCGGGAACGACGACGGAGTGAAAACTACCGCGAGAACACCCCGACCAGCTCCACATGGCCGGTCCAGATGAACTGATCGACCGGCGTGACCCGCTGCAGCACGAAGCCGGCATCGGCCAGCGTCCGCGCGTCACGGGCAAACGTCGTCGGGTTGCACGACACGGCGATCACCCGTGCGGCATCCGATCGGGCGATCTCCTCGGCCTGTGCCGGCGCACCCGCGCGCGGCGGATCGAAAACGATCGTCTCCACACCCTTGAGCTCCGCCGCCGCGAGCGGTCGGCGCACGAGATCGCGCGCGTCGGTCGTGACCTGCCCCCCGAACCCGGCCGTTCCCGCCGCGCGGGCGAGCGCGCCGACGGCATCGGCGTCACCGTCCACCGCGAACACGTTCGCGCCGGCAGCCGCGAGCGGGAGCGCGAAGGTGCCCACACCGCAGTAGAGATCGACCACGCGCGAGCCCTCAGCGGCCGGAACCACCAGCCCGGAAAGAACCTGTTCGGCCTCGGCGCTCGCCTGCAGGAACACGCCCGGCGGTATCTCCACGGGTACGCCCGAGACCTCGAGGACCGGCATCTCGCAGAGCGCGACCGGCTCAACGGCACCGAGGCTTTCATTTCGCCATGCGATCCGGGCAACCCCCCGTTCCTCGGCGAACATCGCGAGCACCATGCTCGCGTCCGGTCCGGGATCGTGGTTCGCCGCGATCAGCAGATCGGCACCGTTGTCGGCGAGGGTCACCGCGACATCCCAGCGTGCACCGGGCGGCACGAGCGCACCCAGGAGCGCGCGCAATTGCGGCACCAGTGCCATGAGCTCCGGGCGCAGAATCAAGCATTCCTCGATCTCGACAACATGCCGGCTGGCCCGCCCGTGGAACCCGAAGAAGGTCTTCGATCCCTTGGCGCGCGGACGAAAGGCGGCGAACGTCGCCCGGCGGCGGCCGTCCGTCGCGGTCGGAACCAGCGGCGCAACGACCGCGGGATCGAGGCCAACTCGGGCGATCGCGGTCGCCACCAGATCACGCTTCCAGGCGTGGTAGGCATCCGTTGCAAAGTGTTGAACGCTGCACCCGCCACAGGTCTCGAAGTGAGGGCACGGCGGCGGCACCCGGTCGCCCGACAGCGCGACCAACTCGATCAGCTTCGCAGCGTGACCCTCGCCCCGCTTGCCGAGGGTTCGCGCTCGTACGCTCTCGCTCGGCAGCGCGCCCGCGATGTAGAGCCGGCCTGCGTCGCTCTCGGCGATGCCATCGCCGCGAGGGCCGAGCGCGTCCACCGTGACCGTCAGCTCGGTGCCGCTATCCGTCATATCGAGCCCCGACCAGGAATTCCTTGTTCCCCTCGGGCCCGGTGATTGGGCTCTCGGCGAGGCCTATGACCCACCAGCCGGGCTGCGCGTTCAGCCAGTCGCAGATCCGGTCGCAGACCGCCTCGTGCAGCGCCGGGTCGCGGACGACCCCCTTCTTTCCGACCTGGTCCCGGCCAACCTCGAACTGGGGCTTGATCAGCGCCACTAGCCAGGCGCCGGGCGCGGCCAGCGCCATCGACGCGGGCAGCACCGTCTCGAGCCCGATGAAGCTCGCGTCGCAGACAATCGCGATCACCGGCTCGGGGACATGCTCATTCGTGAGATGCCGGGCGTTGGTCTTCTCCAGCACCACCACCCGGTCATCGTTGCGCAGCTTCCAGGCGAACTGGCCATGCCCCACATCGACCGCGTAGACCAGCGCCGCGCCGCGCGCGAGCAGCACATCGGTGAACCCGCCGGTGGACGCGCCCACGTCGATCGCCACCGCACCTGCGGCGTCGATTTCAAGCTCTTCCAGCGCGTGGTCGAGCTTCAGCCCGCCCCGGCTGACCCACGGATGGTCCTGGCCGCGCACCTCGAGCGGCGCGTTGTCGGCCAAGGTCTCGCCCGCCTTCTCGACTCGGCGCTCGCCAGAGAAGACCTTGCCCGCCAGGATCAGCGCCTGAGCGCGCGTACGCGTCTCGACGAGTCCGCGATCCACCAGCGCCACATCGGCCCGGGTCTTCGATGCTTTGGTCTGCTGTGCCACGGGGATGGATTAGCACGATTGCGGAGGATTCACTGCCAATCGTCTCGCGCGGGACGCAAATCCGCCCCTACATGACCCGCGCAAACCCCGTAGGGGCGGGTTTCAAACCCGCCCGTCACCATTGGCCCTCCATCCAATTCCGTCATACCCGGGCTTGACCCGCTTAACTCGTCTCGGTGTCGAAAGAGATGCCCGGATCAAGTCCGGGCATGACGAGCTTTGGCTGGATCACGCATCAATTGTCCGAGCGGCCCCGCCCTCGTAAGATTAACCCCAAGAACAAGCAACATTCGTCTCGGGGGGATTTTCCATGACACAGCGTGTCGGTCTCGTCGGCATGGGCCTGATGGGCCAGGCCTTCATCAAGAACATGCGCGAGCGCCAGTTCATCGTGCAGGGCTTCGACGTCGATCCGGCTCGGATGGATCAGCTCGCCGAGGCCGGCGGCCACCCGGCCGACACACCGGCCGAAGCGGCCAAGGGTGTGGACCGGGTGATCGTGTCGGTGCCCACCAGCGACATCGCGCGGTCGGTCATCTTCGAGGACGGCAGCGGGCTCGCGGCCGGAGCCGAGGACGGCCTCATCGTGATGGACACGACCACCGCGCGGCCCGAGGACAGCGAGCGCACGGCAGCCGAGCTCAAGGAGATGGGCATCCGCTATCTCGACAGCGCCGTGTCGGGCACCTCGACCATGGCCCAGGCGGGCGACCTAGTGGTCATCGCCGGTGGCGAGGAGGCCGACTTCGAGGCCTGCCGCGAGGCCTTCGCGGGTTTCTCGCGCGCGGCCTACTACATGGGCCCGTCGGGCTCAGGCGCGCGCACCAAGCTGATCATCAACCTGATCCTCGCCGGGAACCGCCTCGCCATGGCCGAGGGGATGCTGCTCGGCGAGAAGGCGGGGCTCGATTCCGACAATCTCCTTTCGGTGCTCCAGGACGGGGCGTGCAGCTCCAAGACTATGGTCGACAAGGGCCCGAAGATGATCAACGCAGACTATTCCCAGCAGGGCAAGGTCGCGATCAGCCTGAAGGATTCGCGCCTGATGCAGGACATGGGCCGGGCCCTCGGCGCGCCGACCCTGATGATCCAGGTCTATTCCCAGCTCATGCAGGCGGCGCTGGAGAAGGGCTATGGCGAGAAGGACACGGTCGCCTTCTACGAGATCATGCGCGGCATGGCCGGGCTCGAGGAGCGCGAGGGCATCGACGACGTGCCGTTCGGGAAGAAATAGCCCATGCCCTCGGTCTCATCCGCCCTCAACATCGAAGACCTTCGGCTGCTCGCCAAGAAGCGGCTGACCAAGGGGCTGTTCGAGTTCTGCGACCGGGGCTCCGAAGACGACGTGGCGCTGCGCCACAACCGCAAGGCGCTGGAGCGGATCAAGCTACGCTCACGCGTACTGAACGACACGTCCTCCCGGCACACGAAGGCCGAGATCTTCGGCGCGCCCGTGGATATGCCCTTGGTGATCGGGCCGACCGGCCCGGCCGGCTTCGTCTGG
Organism: Rhodospirillaceae bacterium; assembly: GCA_038132575.1. Lineage (GTDB taxonomy): Bacteria > Pseudomonadota > Alphaproteobacteria > UBA6615 > UBA6615 > UBA8079. Next base: position 11,859 of record JAYPRP010000055.1, on the reverse strand, counting down.
TACCGGGGCGAGACGGCGCTGGCCCAGGCCGCCGCCAAGGCGGGCATCCCGTTCACCGTCGCCAGCACGTCGAACACGCCGATGGAGCGGATCGTCGAGGAAGGCGGCGGCGGGCGGCTTTGGTATCACCTGTATGTCTGGCGCGACATGGAGGCGTCCCTCAAGGCCGTGCCGCGCGCCGAGGCCGCGGGCTTTGAGGCGCTGGTTTTGACGGTGGACAGCACGGTTCCATACAACCGCGAGTTCGACGTGAGGAACGGGACCACCATGCCAGTGCGACTCACGCCCCGGAATATCGCCGATCTCGTGACCCATCCGCGCTGGCTCTTCGGAACAGTGGGGCGCTACGTAATGGCGGACGGCCACCTGCCCCGCTACCTGAATATCGACATGCCCGAGGGGCTCTCGTCCACCGGCGTACGTGACTTCCTGTTCAAGAACGACACGCTCGACTGGGACTTCCTCAAGCGTATCCGCGACATGTGGCCCCGTAAGCTGGTGGTGAAGGGCATCCTCCACCCCGACGATGCGTCGAAATGCGCGGAAGCTGGTGTAGATGCGGTGGTGATCTCGAACCATGGCGGAATTTCGTCGGACGCGGCGCTGGCGCCCATCGATGTGCTGCCGTCGGTGGTCCGCGAGGTGGGCGACCGAATGACCGTGATCGTGGATTCGGGATTCCGGCGCGGCTCCGACATCCTGAAGGGACTGGCGTTGGGGGCCGACTCTGTCATCGTCGGCCGCGCGACCCTCTACGGGGTCTCGGCCGGCGGCGAGCCCGGCGCCACCCGCGCGCTGGAGATTCTCCATGCCGAGATACGTCGGACCATGGGCGTGATGGGCCTCACCAGCGTCGCGGACATCACCCGCGACCACGTGGTGCTGCCGCGCGAATTGCCGCTCTAGGCAGATCGCAAACGGACCAACTACCGCTTTGGCTAGTCCTTGTAGAGGTAGTCCGCCGCCTTCAGGAAGAGCGTTCGGTTGACGCCGTCGGAGTGCAGGAACGCCGCCGCGTCGCGGACCCGCTTCTCGAGCCCGATCTCCTTCATGAAGCCACTGCCGCCATGAATCTCCATGGCCCAGGTCGCGATCTGCCAGGCAATCTGCGAGGCATAGATCTTGGGCAATGCACCCAGCGCCGGATCCCAGGGCACCGTATCCCGGTTGTCCGCGGCCCAGGTCGCCTTGCGAATATAGGTCCGCGCCACGTCGAGCATCATGTGCATCTCGGCGAGCTGGGTGCGGATACCGTCATGCCCGATGAGCGACTTGCCGCCCTGGACGCGGTTCTTCGCCCATTCGAGCGTCATCTCGTAAGTCGCGACCGCGTTGCCCAGCACCGACGCACCCGCATAGGCGTTACTGGCGGGAAAGAAGTCGGCCAGGATCTGGAAGCCGTTACCGATCTCACCGACCACGTCGGCGTCGGGCACGAAGCAGTCGTGGAAGATCATCTCGGCATTGTTCGCGAGCCGCTCGCCCATCTTGTTGTGGACCCGCCCGAGGGAGAAACCTGGCGTCTCGTTCGACAGGATGAAGCAAGTGCTACCCGAAAACAGGTCCTTGTCCTTCTCGGTCTGGACGAACAGCAGGAACACGTTGGCCCGGTTCGAGTTCGACACGAAGTGCTTCATGCCGTTGATCTTCCACCCGCCATCGACCTTCTCGGCGCGAGTGTTGAACGACCAGTCGCCATGGACGAAGTAGTTGGAGCCGTTCTCCGGTTCGGTGATGCCGATGGCGAGCAGACCGCGCGGGTCGTCGCGGAAGCGCGGGATGAAGCGCTGCTGCTGGTCCTCCGACAGCGCCTCCATCATGATCTGGGCGATCTTGAGCGTCTGGGCCATGACGACCGAGATGCCGATATCGCCCTTGGCAAGCTCCTCGACCACCATGCCGGTGGTCAGATAGTCGGCGCCGATGCCGCCCCATTCCTCGGGCAAGGTCATGGTGCGAATGCCCGCCGCGTCCGCCTTCTCGACGATATCCCAGGAGAAGCTCTCCTCGGGGTCGGCGTTGGCATCGAGGTCCGCCGCCACCGGCAGGATCTCGTCAGCCACGAAGCGCCGGACAGAGTCCAGGACGGCTTCCTGCATTTCATCGACAATAAAGGGCTGGCTCATATTTCTCTCCAAGACGGACACACGCGGCGCGCAGCCCGTGCGTTCTCACGATTAATTCGGCTGCGTTTCTAGGCGAGGACGGCCATCAGGTCCAGTGGATCGGACCGGAAGTCAGGCGCGGATACCGACAGCCTCTTCCTCGCGGCCCAGCGCGCACAGGACCTTGGCGACGATCCCGGACGCGGTGAGTCCCGCCTGCTCGTACTGGCGCGCAGGCGTGTCGTGGTCAATGAAAATATCCGGCAGTGTCATAGGCCGGAACTTCAGGCCTCCGTCCAGCAGCCCCCCCTCGGCGAGGTCCGTCATTACTTGAGTGGCGAAGCCCCCGATCGCGCCCTCCTCGACGGTGACCAGCACCTCATGCTCGCGCGCGAGGCGGCTCAGCAGGTCGGTGTCGAGCGGCTTCGCGAAGCGAGCGTCGGCCACCGTCACGCTCAGGCCGTGGGTGGCCAGGTCTTCCGCGGCTTGCAGGCATTCCTGCAGCCGACCGCCATAGGAGAGCAGCGCCACGCTGGTGCCTTCGCGCAGGACGCGGCCCCTGCCGATCTCGAGCGGTGTGCCGCGGTCCGGCATGTCCACGCCAACCCCCTCGCCGCGCGGGTAGCGGAAGGCGGAAGGGCGGTCGTCGATGGCCGCGGCGGTCGCGACCATGTCCACGAGCTCGGCCTCGTCCCCCGCCGCCATCAGCACGAAGCCGGGCAGGCAACCGAGATAGGCCGTGTCGAACGAGCCGTGGTGGGTCGCGCCGTCGGCACCGACGAGGCCGGCGCGGTCGATCGCGAAGCGCACCGGCAGCCCCTGGATGGCGACGTCGTGCACCACCTGGTCGTAGCCGCGCTGCAGGAATGTCGAGTAGATCGCAACGAAGGGCTTGTACCCCTCGGACGCGAGGCCGGCGGCAAAGGTCACGCCATGCTGCTCAGCGATCGCCACGTCGAAGCAGCGCTCGGGAAAGGCCTTGCCGAAAATGTCGAGCCCTGTGCCCGACGGCATCGCGGCGGTCACGGCGACGATCCTGTCGTCGTCCTCGGCCTCACGGACGAGGCTGTCGGCGAAGACGCGGGTGTAACTCGGCGCGTTGGACTTGGCCTTCACCTGAGCGCCGGTCACCACATCGAACTTCGAGACGGCGTGATACTTCTCGTCGCCGCCCTTGTCGGATTCGAAGCCGCGCCCCTTCTGGGTCACCACATGCACCAGCACCGGCGCGTCCTGCTTGCTGTCGCGCACATTCTTAAGCACCGGCAGCAGGTGGTCGATGTTATGGCCATCGATCGGGCCGATGTAGTAAAAGCCCATCTCCTCGAACAGGGTTCCACCGGTGACGAACCCCCGCGCATATTCCTCGGCCCGGCGCGCGGCCTCCTCGAAACTCTTCGGAAAACGGTGGGCCATGTCCTTCGCGACCCGACGGAGCGAGCGGTAACTCTTCGACGAGATCAGGCGCGACAGGTAGGCGCTCATGGCGCCCACCGCTGGCGCGATCGACATGTCGTTGTCGTTCAGCACGACCACCAGGCGCGAATCCATGGAGCCGGCGTTGTTCATCGCCTCATAGGCCATGCCGGCGCTCATCGAGCCGTCGCCGATGACCGCGACCACGTTGTTGTCACCGCCGGTGAGGTCCCGAGCCACGGCCATGCCGAGGCCCGCCGAGATCGAGGTCGAGCTGTGGGCCGCACCGAACGGGTCGTATTCGCTCTCGGCCCGGCGCGTGAACCCGGACAGGCCGCCGCCCTGGCGTAGGGTCCGGATACGGTCGCGCCGATCGGTCAGAATCTTATGCGGGTAGCATTGATGGCTGACATCCCAGATCAGCCGGTCGCGCGGTGCATCGAACGTGTGATGCAGCGCGACGGTAAGCTCGACGACGCCCAGCCCGGCCCCGAGATGTCCGCCGGTTATGGACACCGCGTCGATCGTCTCCTGGCGAAGCTCGTCGGCGAGCTGCTTGAGCTGCTCGGGCGTGAAATCCGCCATATCCGCCGGAATCCGGACGGTGTCGAGAAGCGGTGTCTTGCTGTTATCGCTCAATGGACGGGTCCAATCGCGGGCTTGATTACAATCATACGCGCCGGTCGATCAAGCTCTCGGCGGCGGCCCGCAATAACTCTGCCTTTTGTCCAAAGAAATCAAGGTTTCCGACCGCCTTCCGAACGTGCCGCTCCGCGATCCCGCGCGCCGCCTCCAGGCCATGCAGCGAGACGAAAGTCGCCTTGCCGCGCGCATTGTCCTTGCCCACCGCCTTGCCTGTCTCGGCCGCATCGCCGACCTCGTCCAGGATATCGTCGGTGATCTGGAACGCGAGCCCGAAATCTGCCCCGAACTGGCGCAGATGTCGGCGCGCCGTCTCGTCGGCACCCGCCGCGACCGCGCCCGCCTCGCACGACCAGGCGAACAGCGCTCCGGTCTTCATCGATTCGAGGCGCATGATTTGCTCGTCGCGGGATACAGGATGCCGCTCGGCATCCAGGTCGAGCATCTGTCCGCCCGCCATCCCCGCCGGGCCGCCGGCGCGCGCGAGCCCTAGCACCAGGTCCGCGCGGATGCCGCTGTCGGGGTGGGTCGCAGGATCGGCGAGCACCTCGAAGGCTAGGGTCAGGAGTGCGTCACCCGCCAGGATCGCGGTCGCCTCGTCGAACTTCCTGTGCAGGGTTGGCTGACCGCGCCGCAGGTCGTCATCGTCCATCGCCGGCAGGTCGTCATGCACTAGCGAATAGGTGTGCATCATCTCGACGGCTGCGGCTGAGCGGAGCGCGACCTGGCGGTCGCCGCCGCAGATCTCCGCGGACGAAAGCACAAGAAACGGGCGCAGCCGTTTGCCACCGGCAAGCGCCGCATAGCGCATCGCCTCCCACAGGCTTGCCACCTCGGAACCATCGTCCTCCGCCGCGCGGTCGAGAAGCTGCGCGATTGTCGCATTCACGTCAGTCGCGACGGTCGCGAGCGCATCGGCGTAACGCTGGGACACCGGGTTCAGTCCGAAGCGACCGGCTCAGCTTCGGGCGTACCGTCGGCGCCGAGCGAAATTTTCTCCACCCGCGCCTGGGCCTGCCGCAGCTTCGATTCGCAGTGCTGCTTTAGCGCCGCACCCCGCTCATAGGCGGCGATCGCGTCGTCCAGCGCGCTGTCGCCGCCCTCGAGGTTGCGTACGATCTCCTCAAGCTGCGCGAGCGCGTCCTCGAAGGAGAGCTTCGCGATATCGGCCGGGATTTCGGCCTTCGTGTCGTCCTTAGCCATGTTCAATCCTCTACCGGTGGCGAGGGCCGCCGTCAAACGCCATCATCCCATCAGGACACGGACATGCGCCGCGGCCGATTCGCCGAGCGCTGTCAGATCGTAGCCGCCCTCAAGCGTCGAAACGAGCCGACCGTCGCAGGCCTTTTCGGCCAGCGTGCGGAGCTCGTCCGTCGCCCAGGCGAAATCCTCGGTTTCGAGCGAGAGCTGTGCCAGCGGATCGCGGCGATGGGCATCGAAACCGGCGGAGATCATAACCAGGTCGGGCGCGAAATCGGCTATCGCGGGCAGCACCACGTCGCGCATCGCGGCGCGGAAGGCGTCGGAATCGGCGCCGATCGTGAGCGGCGCGTTGACGATGTTCCCGTGGGCACCCGTCTCCCCGCGGTCGCCGGTGCCGGGGTAGAGCGGCCACTGGTGGGTTGAGGCATAGAACAGGTCGGGCTCGTTCCAGAACATCGCCTGGGTACCGTTGCCGTGGTGTACGTCGAAATCCATCACTGCGACCCGCCGGGCGCCGTGGGCGCGGCGCGCGTGCTCGGCACCGATGGCAACGCTGTTGAACAGACAGAATCCCATCGCCTGGCTCGGCTCGGCATGATGTCCCGGCGGGCGCATGGCGCAGAAGGCGTTTTCGGCCGTACCGGTCATGACGGCGTCGACGGCCTCGATCATCGCACCTGCCGCGCGCAGCGCGGCCGCGTCGGACTTGGGCGACACGATCGTGTCCGCATCCACCCGCGCGTATCCATCCTCGGGAATGAGGCCGAACACCCGGTCCACATGAGCGGCGGGATGCATCAGCAACAGATGATCGCGGGTCGCCTCGCTCGGTGTGTGGCGTTCGAGCGCGTCGAACTCGGCCCCGGCCAGCACCTCGGCAATCGTGCGCAGCCGGTCCGGCGATTCCGGGTGACCCGGCGCCGGCTCATGCTCGATGCAGACCGGGTGGAAGTAGAATCGCGTAGCCATGGATGACGTCCGGGTGGGGGTCAGATGCGCACAGTTTAACGCCCGTACGCGCGCAGCAACAGCGACGTGGCCGCCCCCCGAAAAACGGATGGCGAAAAAGTGAGCCTGCGGACGGCTATATCGGACTTAGCCCATTGACTTATATTGCCAATCCGGCGTGTTCTTCCCATCAGCGGCGCGACCCGTCGAGCGCGCGCAAAGCCCGTTTTCGGAGTGGTTGTATGAAGAGCGTTCGAACAGGTTCGGCGATTGGCATGTCCGGTGCGGCCGCATTGCTTGCGGCCATGGTCCTGGCTGCCCCCGCCCACGCACAAACGGTCGAGCTTGCACCGCCAGCCAAGGCCCTCGACAGCAACAGCAACGGCGTGCTCGAGCGCGACGAAGCCCAGGGCCCGGCGGCCGCAAACTTCGACACCATCGACATCGACAAGAACGACACGCTCGACGGCGCCGAACTGCGCCACTTCTTTGCGGGCGGTCCCCGGCCCGGCGGCGCACCGCAGGACGCGGCCAACAAGGCACGTCCGTCTAGCGGCGGACAGGGCAGCCAGGGCGGACCGCCGCCGGCACGCGTCGAACTCGATGCCGTTGTCGAGGAACGAATCCGGCAGACCACGCCCGTCGTCGGCCGCATCGTCGCTCGGCAAACCGGTCCGGTCGCAGCCCGGATCAGCGGCGCGGTCCTGAACATGCTGGTGGACGTGGGCGACCGGGTCGAAGCGGGAGACGTGCTGGCGATCATCGACCAGGAACGCATGCAGCTCGAACGCGACCGCTACGCCGCGATCGTCGCGCAGCAGCAGGCCAACCTGCGCGCCCGTCGCGCCGATCTCGAGCAGACTCGGAACGAGCTGAACCGGCTCGAGGGAATCCGGAAATCCGTCGCCTTCTCGCAGGCCCGCTACGAGGACGCGGTCCAGGCGGTCGCATCGCAGACCGGTGCCGTCGCCGAGACCCGCGCCCAGCTGGCGCAGGCCGAGGCCCAGCTCAAGCGCGCCGACCGTGACCTGATGGACACCAACATCTTCGCCCCCTATCCCGGGGTTGTCAGCCAGATTCACATCGAGGTCGGCGCCTACCTGTCCACTGGCAACCCGGTTGCGACGATCATCAACGACCAGAATCTCGAGGTCGAGGCGGACGTGCCTGCGGCCCGCGTCGCCGACCTGAGCGACGGCGATCTCATGACCGTGCAGATCAGTAACGGCATCTCCGCGGCGGCCACGCTGCGCGCCGTGGTGCCGACCGAAAACACCCGAACGCGGACACGGCCCGTGCGGTTCACACCGGATTTCGACGACATGGAGATCCCGCTGGCCAACAACCAGAGCGTGACCGTCCTGATCCCCGTCGGCGGCTCGCGCAACGCCATCACCGTCTCTAAGGATGCTATCACCCAGCGCAACGGCCAGAGCATGGTCTTCGTCTCGAACAATGGCCGCGCCCAGCCCCGTCAGGTCACAACGGGCGAGGCAACGGGAAGCCGGCTCGTGGTCCGTTCCGGGCTCAAGGTCGGCGACCTGGTCGTGGTGCGCGGAAACGAGGGTCTCCGGCCCGGGCAGCGCCTGCTCGATGTCAGCGGGGCGCCCGCAAACGGCCGCGGCGGGGGCTGACCGATGAACCTGATCTCCGCGTCGATCCATCGCCCGATCGCGGTCATCGCGGTCGTCATCATGGTGGTTATGTTCGGCTGGGTCGCGCTGCAACGCATTCCAATCCAGCTCGCGCCGGACGTGCGCCAGCCCGTCATCATCGTGAACACGTTCTGGCCGGGCGCGTCACCGCTGGAGGTCGAGCGCGAGATCGTCAATCGCCAGGAGGAGGTCCTCAAGGGGATCGAGGGCGTGCGCTCCATCGAGAGCCGCGCGCGCACCGGGCGCTCCGATATCACGCTCGAATTCGCGCCAAGCCAGAACATGGACCGCGCGCTGCTGCTAGTTGCGAACCGGCTCGACCGGGTGTCGGGATACCCGGAGGAAGCCGACGAGCCGACGCTGCGCACCTCGGGCACCGACGACAACCCGATCGCCTGGTTCGTACTGCGACGCCAGCAGGGAAACGACCGGGCTCTCATCACCTATGGCGACTTCCTCGAAGATGTCGTCCAGGAACAGATCGAGCGCATCCCGGGCATTTCCGGCGTCAACATCTTCGGCGAGACCGAGCGCGAGATGCGCATCATCATGGAGCCCGAGCAGCTCGCCAAGTTCCGGCTGACCGTCGGCGACGTGGTCGATCGGCTGCGGGCAGAAAACGCCTCCATCTCCGGCGGCGACGTCGAAGAGGGAAAGCGCGCCTACGTCGTGCGCACCGAGGGTGACTTCAACACCCCGGATCAGGTCCTCGACGTGGTCCTGCGCTCGGACGCGGACCGCGAAGACGGCGGCATCGGACGCATCACGCTCCGCGATGTTGCCCATGTCGAGCTCGGCTACAAGGAAGCCCAGGCACTGCCCCACCGCTTCGATGAACGTGCTATGGCGTTCAACATGACTCGCGAACAGGGCGCAAACGTGTTGACCGTCATGGACGAGGTCCATCGCGTCGTCAAAGATCTCGCCAAGGGGCCGCTCGATCGCGTTGGGCTGATCGTCGAGAACGTGTTCGACGAAACACTCTACGTGAACTCGGCCATCACGCTCGTGCAGCAGAATATCGTGGTCGGCGGCATCCTGGCCGCGCTGATCCTGATGCTGTTCCTGCGCTCCTGGCGCCCGACCCTCGTCGTGTCCCTCGCCATTCCCGTGTCCGTCGTCGGCTCGTTCGTCGCGATGGCGGCGCTCGGCCGCTCGCTGAACGTGATCAGTCTCGCCGGTATCGCCTTCGCAGTCGGCATGGTGGTCGATGCGGCAATCGTCGTGCTCGAGAACATCTACCGGCTTCGCCAGGAGGGACACTCACGCGCCGAGGCCGCCCGGCTCGGCGCATCCCAGGTGTGGCCGGCGGTTCTCGTGTCGTCGCTAACGACTGTTATGGTCTTCATCCCGATCCTGGTGATGGAGCTCGAGGCCGGACAGCTGTTCCGCGACATCGCCGTGGCCATCTCCGTCTCGGTGATGCTGTCGCTGCTCGTATCCGTCACCGTCATCCCCGCCCTCGCCAACCGCCTGCTGGTTAGGAGCCGCGCCGAGGGTGAAACCACGCTGCGCATTCCGGTCATCGACGACTTCGCCATGCGGTTCGTGACCTTCTGGCAGGATTTCACCCGGATGGTCGTGTGCTCCAAGCTGCGCGCGCTCGTCGTCGTGGGGGCGATCACCCTTGCGTCTGGCGCGTTCACGCTGGTCTTCGCGCCGAAGCTCGACTATCTGCCGACAGGCAACCGCAACTTCGTTTTCGGATTCGTGAACGTGCCGCCGGGATACAATCTCGACACCGTCACCGAGATCACCGAGCGGATCGCGAACCGGACCCGGTATCTCTGGGCATCCGAGACCGGCCCGGAGTCCGAACCTGGTCAGCCGCCGAAGTTCGAGCGTTTCATCCGGGTGCCCTTCGCCGGGCGGGCTTTCATCGGGGGAACGGCCGTCGATCCGAACCGGGCGGCGGAGCTCATTCCGGTCCTGCAGGATGCCGGGCGCCAGGACCCGGGCGTCCGCACCTTCCCGAGCCAGCCATCGCTCTTCGGTCGCTCGCTGGGCAGCGGGCGCACCATCGACGTGGACATCCGCGGTTCGGACCTCGAACAGATCTACCAGGTGGCCTTCGATGTGTTCATCCGGCTCGCGCCGCGCTTTCCGTTCTCCGAAGGCAACCAGGTGCGGCCGATCCCGAGCCTGACCCTGTCGGCACCCGAGGTCCGGGTCGAGCCGAACCGGCTGGCGCTGTCCGACAATGGACTGTCCGCCCGCGCGCTTGGCCAGGCGGTAGACGCGTTCAACGACGGGTTACGTGTTGACGAGATAACGGTGGACGGCAAGCGCATCGACCTGACGCTCACGGGACCGCGCAACGTGATCGACCAGACACAGGGCATTGGCTCGCTGCCGGTCGTCACCCGCGATGGGCGTATCGTGCCGGTCGAGGGCCTTGCCAATGTGCGGATTACCTCCGGCCCGACCGAGGTGCGGCGCGCCGATCGCGCGCGGACCGTACGCCTTCAAGTCCGGCCCAACGCCGACACACCCCTGCAGCAGGCACTGGAGCTGATCCAGGAGGAAGTCGTCAAACCGATGCAGGAAGGCGGGCTGCCGGACGGCGTCAGCATCCGGCTGACGGGCACCGCCGATAAGCTCCTCGAGACTTGGAACGAACTGGTGATCGACCTGCTCCTTGCGGTCATCATCGTCTATCTGGTGATGGCGGTCCTGTTCGAGAGCTTCATTTACCCGCTGATCATCATGCTGACAGTGCCAGTGGCGGCCGCGGGAGGCATCGCCGGCCTCGCCATTCTGAACATCTGGGTCCAGCAACCGCTCGACATGCTGACCATGCTCGGCTTCGTGATCCTGACCGGGATCGTGGTAAACAACGCGATCCTTCTGGTGCACCAGACCCTCTATCACATTCGTGAGGACGAGATGGACGCCGACGACGCGATAATGCTGGCGACCCAGAACCGTGTCCGACCAATCTTTATGTCCACCCTCACATCCGTGTTCGGCATGCTGCCGCTGGTGGTTTTCCCCGGCGCGGGATCGGAGCTCTATCGCGGGCTCGGCTCGGTAGTGCTTGGGGGCCTATCGCTGTCGGCGGTGCTGACCCTCGCGATCGTGCCGCCGATGATGTCGATCACGGTCGGCTGGCGCGAACGCAAGCGCGAGGCCGCGGCCGATCCCGAGCCGACGCCGGCCCAGTAGCGGGAAACTCGCGTTTCCCGGACATCGGGCGTACGATGACAGCGTCATGGCAGGATCCGAGAACAGCCTCGCGGACATACCGGTTCTCGAACCGCTGAGCGATGCGTCATGGTCGGCACTCGAACAGCGCGCCCGCTGGGTCCGTTACAAGACGAACGAGACGATCATCGACCGGGAGACCGACTCCCGGGACGTCTACTTCGTCGTCGAAGGCCGCGAAAGGGTGGTGAATTTCTCGATCTCGGGACGCGAAGTTTCGTTCGACGAGATGTATGCTGACGGCGTTTTCGGCGAACTGGCCGACCTCAACGAGATGCCGCGCTCGGCAAATGTGATCGCGCTTCAGGACACCCGCGTGGCATCGATCTCGTCGGACGCATTCGTCAATCTCCTGCGCGACCATCCCGATCTGGCCATCGGCGTGATGCAGGAACTCGCGAAGGTCGTCCGCGTCTCGACCGAACGGATCATGAATTTGAGCACGCTGGGCGCCCACAACCGCGTCTATTCCGAGATCCTGCGCGAGGCACGCGCCCACGCCGACAACGAGGCCAACACCGCACGGATCTCGTAATCCGTGAATGACCCAAGGGGCGCATCGATTCGAGACGATCCGGACGATCGAGATGAATGAAAGCCGCGACCACACCGAATCCCTGAAAGCGCTTGAAGCACGCGTACGCCACGAGATGGCCCTGCTCGATCACCCCAAGACGGTATGGGTG
>JAYPRP010000054.1:4498-17346 GCA_038132575.1 Rhodospirillaceae bacterium | reverse complement strand
TCACTATGACGTCGGCACCGTCGGCACGATCCTGCAGCTTCTCAAGCTTCCCGACGGCACCGTGAAGGTGCTGGTCGAGGGCAGTGACCGCGCCTCGGTCGTCGAGTTCACCGAAAATCCCGACTTCTTCCAGGCGATCGCGGAGGTCCATTCCGACGCCGTCGAGGACGAGAACGAGATCGAGGCGCTCGGCCGTTCGGTCGTCACCCAATTCGAGCAGTACATCAAGCTCAACCGCAAGGTGCCGCCCGAGGTGCTCGTCTCCATCAACCAGATCGAGGAGCCCGGCAAGCTCGCCGACACGATCGCGTCGCACCTATCGCTGAAGATTCCCGAGAAGCAGGAGCTGCTCGAGGCCAACACCATCCAGAGCCGGCTGGAGAAGATATACGGCGTCATGGACGGCGAGATCGGCGTGCTGAAGGTCGAGAAGCGCATCCGCAGCCGCGTGAAGCGCCAGATGGAGAAAACCCAGCGCGAGTATTATCTGAACGAGCAGCTCAAGGCGATCCAGAAGGAGTTGGGCGAGGCCGAGGACGGTCGCGACGAACTCCAGGAGTTGGAGGACCGCATCGAGAAGACCCGCCTCAGCAAGGAGGCGAAGGAGAAGGTCGGCCAAGAGCTGAAGAAGCTGCGCAACATGAGCCCGATGTCCGCCGAGGCGACGGTCGTGCGCAACTATCTCGACTGGGTCCTGGCAATTCCGTGGAAGAAGCGCTCGCGCGTGAAGAAGGACATCACTGCCGCCCACGCGGTCCTGGATCAGGACCATTACGGTCTCGACAAGGTCAAGGAGCGGATCCTCGAATATCTGGCCGTGCAGCAGCGCATGGCGAAGATCAAGGGGCCGATCCTGTGCCTCGTCGGCCCGCCGGGTGTTGGCAAGACCTCTCTCGGCAAGTCCGTCGCGCGGGCGACCGGGCGAAAGTTCGTGCGGATGTCGCTCGGCGGCGTGCGTGACGAAGCCGAGGTCCGCGGTCACCGCCGCACCTATATCGGCTCGATGCCGGGCAAGGTGATCCAGGGCATGAAAAAGGCCGGGACATCGAACCCGCTCTTCCTGCTCGACGAGATCGACAAGCTCGGAGCCGACTGGCGCGGCGATCCTTCGTCCGCGCTGCTCGAGGTGCTGGACCCGGAACAGAACAACACCTTTCAGGACCATTACCTGGAGGTCGATTACGACCTGTCTGACGTGATGTTCGTCTGCACGGCGAACTCCATGCGGATGCCGCAGCCCCTGATGGACCGGATGGAGATCATCCGCATCCCGGGGTACACGGAGGACGAGAAAGTCGAGATCGCCAAGCGCCACCTGATCGCCAAGCAGATTAGCGAGAACGGCCTCAAGGAAGACGAGTGGTCGATCTCGGACTCCGCACTGCGCGACGTCATCCGCTACTACACCCGAGAGGCGGGGGTCCGCAGCTTGGAACGCGAGATCGCGAACCTCGCGCGCAAGGCGGTCAAGGAGATCGCCGTCGAGAAGGACGTCACTTCGGTCAAGGTGACGGTCAAGAACCTCGACAAGTATGCCGGCGTCCGTAAGTTCCGCTTCGGCGAGACGGAGGCCGACGACATGATCGGCGTCGTGACCGGGCTGGCTTGGACGGAGGTCGGCGGCGAGCTGCTAACGGTCGAGTCACTGCTGGTGCCCGGCAAGGGCAAGGTCACCGTGACGGGCAAGCTCGGCGAGGTAATGCAGGAATCGGTGCAGGCCGCGAACGCCTATGTGCGCGCGCGGGCGGCCGAGTTCGGCATCGAGCCGCCGCTGTTCGACCGCCGCGATATCCACGTCCATGTGCCCGAGGGGGCGGTGCCGAAGGACGGCCCGTCGGCGGGCGTGGCGATGATCACCTCCATGGTGTCCGTGCTGACCCAGAATCCGGTGCGCAAGGATGTCGCTATGACCGGCGAGATCACGCTCCGCGGCCGTGTCCTGCCGATCGGCGGGCTCAAGGAGAAGCTCCTGGCGGCCCTGCGCGGCGGCGTGAAGACCGTGATTATCCCCAAGGACAATGAGAAGGATCTCGCGGACATTCCGGACAACGTGAAGAAGGGGCTCGAGATCATCCCGACGACGAGCGTCGACGAGGTCCTGGAACACGCGCTGAGCCAGCCTCTGGTGCCGATCGAGTGGAACGAATCGGAGCACGATTCGGCCTCCGTATCGGGCCCGGATGACGATCCGGAGCCCTCTGGCGTGGTGCGTCATTAGGGTTGACGTCGGCGTAACCCCGATTCGTTGGTCCAAATTCTCTAAAAACCCCGGAAATCCGGGCTATTTCGTTTGACGGCTCGGAATCACGGCTCCTAGACTTCCTGGACTGTTTGGATTCGGGCTTCACGCTCCAGACATCGATCCATCGAACCAACCCACGAAGGGGGTCCCCAGTGAACAAGAACGATCTCGTCGCATCCGTTGCCGATTCTTCCGGGCTTTCCAAGGCCGACGCCGGCAAGGCCGTCGACAGTGTACTCGACAACATCACCAGCGCGCTTCAGGGCGGCACCGAAGTTCGTCTCGTCGGTTTCGGCACTTTCTCCGTCGCACAGCGCAAGGCCACGACCGGCCGCAACCCGCAGACCGGCGCGACCATCCAGATTCCGGCCTCCAAGCAGCCGAAGTTCAAGGCTGGCAAGGCTCTCAAGGACGCTGTGAACTAAACCCGTTCATCGTGTGTTTTTGGGCGGGCCGGCCGTGGTTTCTGCGGCTGGCCCGTTGCGTTTTCGGCCCCGATTCGCCGCTTCGATGCCCGAGGCTGGCGGCCCTACCGTCAAGTGCGATAGAACCGGTCCCGTGGGGCGGTTAGCTCAGCTGGCAGAGCACCTCGTTTACACCGAGGGGGTCGGCGGTTCGATCCCGTCACCGCCCACCATTTTCTTTCCCATACATCATGTGACGAATGGCAGCCGCACCGTCCCTTGCCCTCGGGTGTCTGGCGTCATAGTTAAAACACAAGAAAACCGGGCCGGGCGTCACCGTGTCCCCAATCGCATGCGCAAAGGGCAGGATGATGAGCAAGACCCCCCTCGAGGAACTGGGCGAACCCCTCTACTACATCGCGGGCAACGCTGAAGATGCTGGCTTTCCCACGCCGCCGAACCCCCACGGCCAGTCCCTGCGCACCTGGGTCCGCTCGCTGGGCGGGATGCAGAAGGAGGCGCTGGTCGTTAACGCCGCGACCGGCACGGCCTGGCGCTTCGCGAGCGACGAGGGTGAACATCTCGGCGGTTTCAACAAGGCGCCGAACCCGCTGACCTATCTCAGCGCGGGCATGATCTCGTCTTACATGAACGAGGTCCTGGCGCTCGCCGAACAGCGCCAGATCGAATTGCGCAACCTCGAGCTCGTTCTCGAGAACAGGTACTACCGCGAGGGCGATTTCCGGAAGGGCACCATGAACAGCGGTGCTATGCCGCCGGAACTCACCGTAAACTGCGAGGCCTACTGCGATGACGCAACGTTGCAGACGCTGCTCTACGAGGCCGTTGCCGCGGCACCGCTCAACGGGCTGGCGCGCGGCGAGCATCCGAGCCTGTTCACGCTCGTCCACAACGGCGAGGTGCTGACCCCGTCGGCGGTGACGCCGCTGGACGCGGATCCGTTCCCCGACCCGGGTGACAATTTCCCGAACCTCGAGCGCCTCGCGGACAGCCCGGCCGTGGATGACCTCGTCCTGTTCATGAGCGAGGAGGGCCCCGCGTACGAGGCCTTCCTGCGGACCCGGCCCGAGACGACCGCGACCGCGGGCGATGTGACCGACCTGCACATGCACTCGACCTGCGTCTTGCGGCCGGATGGCGTGAAGCACATCATGAAGGAACAGTACGGGCCCGAGGCCCCGAGCTGGGAGTTCCTGTCTTCAGAGGACGGCCGTGCCCCGGATGCGGCCTCGCTCATCTCGGCCGGGATCGGGCTCTGCTTCATGACCCAGATGGGACGTTTCGCGAAGATGGCGCGCCTGCCGCTCACGAACTACACGGTCATCCAGGACACCCATTTCTCCCTCGGCGGCGCGTCCGGGGGGACGGGCAAGGCGACGGTCGCCGAACCGGTCGAGACCCACGTCTATCTCGAGACCGACGCGGATCACGACACGGCCCAGAAGATCCTGGAGGTCGGCGAGCGCACCTGCTTCCTGCACGCCTTCTGCCGCGACGATCTGAAGCCGAAGGTGCGCGGCAGCCGGCGGTCCCGCGCGGCCTAGACGGGCGTCCTACTCTGCGGCGGCGGCGAAGTCCGGCGTCTCGAGTTCCGGCACGACCTTCTCCATGAAGAGTCGCAGCTCCTCGATCATCTCGTCCTTGGGCTGCTGCGCCCAGTGCCAGATGAGCGTGATGTACTCGCAAGGCACGCGCGTATAGATGTCCTTCCAGTCGGCGATCGCGTCATCGATCGTGCCGCCCAGGAAGAACTTGTGCTCCTTCATGGCCCGGAAGGCGGCCTCGGCGTCGTTGTTGACCGGGTCCACATTGTGGTTCCCGAAGACCGAGTAGAAGTTCTTGAAGATGTCGAGGTCGTAGGCCCGCAGACGCCGGTCGAAATCATCCGTCGATTTCGCGATCCGGGTGTGGCGGACAATATTCTGCATCTGGCCGAACTGGAGCTGGCGGCCGTGCTTGGCGGCCTCCTCGACATACACGCCCGCGAGCTCGACGACCCCGTCGGTCGGGTTGAAGTAGCTCGGGCGGAAACCGTGCCTGGCCGCAAACTCGATCGTCGCGCGCGACCGCGCCACAGCACAGAAGACGGGCGGGTGGGGCTTCTGGTAGGGGCTCGGCACGACGGAGACCCGGCGCACCACGCCGTCATCGTCGATCTCGCCCTCCGCGCCGGCCTCGCGCGCGATCTCCCAGCCCTCGTAATTCGCGATGCCCGTGTCTTGGGGATAGGGGGCCTGGTAGAACTTGCCGTTGAGCTCGACCGAATCCTTGGTCCAGCAGTCGAGCACCATCTCGACCCGTTCTTCAAAAATTTCACGGTTCTTCGCGTCGTTCGCACTGCCGTCCGACACGGTCGCGACGGCGTTGCTGCCCTGGCCTAGGATATTGGTCCAGCGTGACTGGTAGCCGCGCGCGAAGCCGACGAAATACTTCCCATTGGTCAGGTGGTCGATGATGGCCGTTTCCTCGGCCACCCGGATAGGGTCATGGGTCGCCATGACATATCCGAAGGCGCCGACATTAATGTTCTTCGTATGGGCCGCCCAGTGTGCGTTCATCACCCCTGGGTTGGGACCGACCTCGTAGCCTTCGGAATGCAGGTGATGCTCGATGGTGGACATGCCCCAAACGCCCATCTCATCGGCGGCCTTGAGGATGTCCGTCCACTCATGGACGATACTGTTGTAGAGGTCAGAATCGCGGCCGATCGGGCGCTTGGCCCGGCGGTCGTGCTCATCCTCGGCCGGAAAGACCGGATAGAGCTGGACGATGACTTTCGGCGATCCCATGGCGTGTTCCCCCTGGATTTCATTGTTGGAAAACATATTGGCACCGATGCCGGTCGATGAATAGTCGATGATCCCGTGTAGCGGCTGGCGCGCCGGAGCAGGGGCGCGCGTCGGCGGATTGTTCCGCAGAGGCTGTTTTCGTTATCATCCGTCCGGTCGCGCGCGGGCGTGACCGTGGCCCGGAGTGAACAGCATGCCCCTGCATCCCCAGATCGTTGCGCTGATGGAGCGCGCCGTCGCCGCCGGTGTGCGTCCCACCCACGAGCTGTCGCCCGAGGAGGCACGCGCCCAGCTCGAGGAAATGTCCAAAACGCGCGATGCGGATCGGACGCCGGTGCGCATGGTCGCTGACACTGTGATCGACGGACCGGGCGGGAACCTGACCCTGCGCTTCTACTGGCCGGACGTGGAGCAGACTGAGCTTGCGCCGGCGGTCATGTTCTTCCATGGCGGCGGCCATGTCGTCGGCAGCATCAATTCCCACGATCTGGTGGCAAGGAACCTGTGTTCCGACACCGGCTATCTGGTCGTGTCCGTGGACTACCGGCTTGCGCCCGAAAACAAGTTTCCGGCGGCGCCCGAGGATTGCTATGCGGCGATGAAATGGGTGGCCGCGAACACTCGCCAGCTCGGTGTCGATCCGGAGCGGATCGCAGTTGCGGGCGACAGCGCCGGCGGCAATCTGGCGGCGGTCGTGGCGATGATGGCCCGCGAGGCGGGCGGGCCGGCGATCCGTCATCAGTTGCTAATATATCCCGTTGCGGATTTCGCGTTCGACGCGCCGTCCTACGAAACCTGGGCCGAGGGGGCAGGCATTCTCACTGCGCGGGGCATGGAATGGTTCCGCGATCATTATCTCAATAGGCCGGAAGACCGGAATGACTGGCGTGCTGCGCCGTTGCGGGCGAATGATTTTTCCGGCCTGCCGGCGGCGACGGTGATCACGGCGGAATGCGACGTTCTGCACGACGAGGGGGTGGCGCTGGCCGAGGCGCTGGCGGCAGCCGGCGTGCC
The DNA here is from genome assembly GCA_038132575.1 of Rhodospirillaceae bacterium. Classification (GTDB taxonomy): domain Bacteria; phylum Pseudomonadota; class Alphaproteobacteria; order UBA6615; family UBA6615; genus UBA8079. The sequence continues at coordinate 10,876 of JAYPRP010000054.1, read as the reverse complement.
CGTGGCGCATCGCGACTATCCCGGCATGATGCACGGTTTCTATTCCTTCGCGCCGGTGATCGATGACGGTCGCGCGGCGCAACGTCATGCGGCCAAGGCGCTGCGCGCGGCGCTTTCTTCCTGACCGCACGGAATCGTGTGCCGTTCGCTTGACATCAGTGGGGTGCGGCAGTAAATCCGCCCTCGGCTTGGGGGTGTAGCTCAGTTTGGTTAGAGCGCCGGCCTGTCACGCCGGAGGCCGCGGGTTCGAGTCCCGTCACTCCCGCCACCTCAGCTCCACATCGTAAAGCATTTTCGACCGGTCCGAGGGCCGGATTCGCGCGTGCGAATCGCCTGTCAGGCGACTGTCTCGCGAACAAGCGAAATGTCGAAGGCCTGGGTGCGTTGCCGGGCGCTGCCGAGCCTTGCACCACCGGTCGTGCTGGTGTAAGCCTGAGGCCGCTTGTTCCGGGGGATTCGGGGGCGCATTCCGGTTCGCAAAAGCGCGAGCCGCACGCCGTTCCGAGGGCCCCAAACCAGGGCGTTGTCGATGGAAGAACTCCTCCTCGAATACCTGCCGATCCTGATCTTTCTCGGCCTCGCGGTAGGGCTATCCCTGCTGATGGTGATGGCATCTGTGATTGTGGGTGCGCGCAAGCCCGATCCGGAGAAGAACTCGGCCTACGAGTGCGGCTTCGATGCTTTCGACGATGCGCGGATGAAGTTTGATGTCCGCTTCTATCTGGTCGCGATCCTTTTCATCATCTTCGATCTCGAGGTGGCGTTCCTGTTTCCATGGGCCATCACGCTTTCGGATATCGGCGAGTTCGGTTTCTGGTCGATGATGGTGTTCCTCGGCATCCTTACCGTCGGATTCATCTATGAGTGGCGTAAGGGAGCGCTCGAATGGGAATAAGCGTGCGCGATCCGGCCGATGCCGTGTTCCAGCCTGGTCCCGACCAGGACGCGGCCATTGATGCGGTCACGCAGGAGTTGACCGACAAGGGCTATGTGCTCGCCAACATGGACAAGCTCGTCAACTGGGCCCGCACCGGTTCGCTCTGGCCGATGACGTTTGGCCTAGCCTGCTGCGCGGTCGAGATGATGCACACCGCCGCCTCGCGCTATGACATGGACCGGTTCGGCTTCCTGTTCCGGCCGAGCCCGCGCCAGTCCGACGTGATGATCGTGGCAGGCACCCTCACCAACAAGATGGCTCCCGCGCTCCGCAAGGTTTATGACCAGATGCCCGAGCCGCGCTGGGTTATCTCCATGGGCTCCTGCGCCAACGGAGGCGGCTACTACCACTATTCCTATTCCGTCGTGCGCGGCTGCGATCGCATCGTGCCCGTCGATATCTACGTGCCCGGTTGTCCGCCTACGGCGGAAGCGCTGCTCTACGGCATCATGCAGTTGCAGCGGAAAATCCGCCGCACCGGCACCATCGCGCGATAGACCGGGACCCGAGCAGAGGCATTACAGGCTCCGGCATGGACGAAACTCTAACGGATCTCGGCGACTATATCGCTGCCGCCTTGCCGCAGGATGTGATCGGCACGGAGGTCGCTTTCGGCGAACTCGCGGTGACGGTCCGCCCGGCGTCGATCCTGCGGGTGCTCAGCTTCCTGCGTGACGACAGCACCTGCCTGTTCAAGGTCCTGATCGATCTGAGCGGCGCCGATTATCCGGAGCGCGAGGCGCGCTTCGAGGTGATCTACAGTCTCTTGTCGATGAGCCAGAACCAGCGGGTGCGGGTCAAGCTGAGTGTCGGCGAGGACGATCCGGTGCCGTCCGCGACCGGTGTTTACAGCGCGGCGGGCTGGTACGAGCGCGAAACGTGGGACATGTACGGCATCTACTTTTCCGATCACCCGGACCTGCGTCGGATCCTTACCGACTACGGTTTCGAGGGCCATCCGATGCGCAAGGACTTCCCGCTGACCGGGCGGGTCGAGGTGCGTTACGACGAGACCCAGAAGCGGGTCGTCTACGATCCGGTGAAGCTGACCCAGGACTTCCGCAGCTTCGACTTCCTGAGTCCGTGGGAGGGCATGGGTGAAATACTGCCTGGCGACGAAAAGGCGAGCTCGGATACGGAAGAGGGGGCTGAGAGCGCCTGATGTCCGAAGTCGCGATCAAGAACATGACCCTCAACTTCGGGCCGCAGCATCCGGCGGCTCATGGGGTGCTGCGTCTCGTGCTCGAGATGGACGGCGAGGTGGTCGAGCGGGCCGATCCGCATATCGGGCTTCTGCACCGCGGCACCGAGAAGCTGATCGAGCATAAGACCTATCTCCAGGCAGTGCCGTATTTCGACCGGCTCGATTACGTCTCGCCGATGTGTCAGGAGCACACCTACGCGCTGGCCGTCGAGAAGCTTCTCGGCATCGAGGTGCCCGAGCGCGGCCAGTACATCCGCGTGCTGTTCTCCGAGATCACCCGCATCCTCAATCACATCATGAACCTGACAACTTACGCGCTGGACGTCGGGGCCATGACGCCGCTGCTGTGGGGTTTCGAGGAACGCGAGCGGATGATGGAGTTCTACGAGCGCGTCTCGGGTGCTCGCCTGCATGCGGCCTATTTCCGTCCTGGCGGCGTTCACCAGGACCTGCCGGCGGGGCTCGCGGAAGACATCCACAACTTCTGCGAGAGCTACCCGAAATTCATCGACGACATGGAAAGCCTGCTGACGGAGAATCGCATCTTCAAGCAGCGCACCGTGGATATTGGCGTGTTCACGCCCGAGCAGGCCATGGACTGGGGCATGTCTGGGCCGACCCTTCGCGCGAGCGGCGTGGCCTGGGATCTCCGCAAGTCGCAGCCCTATGATGTTTACGACCGGATGGACTTCGACGTGCCCGTCGGCAAGACCGGCGACTGCTACGCGCGCTACCTCGTCCGGGTCGAGGAAATGCGTCAGAGCCTGCGGATCATCAAGCAGTGCCTCGACGAGATGCCCGACGGGCCGGTCATCACCCAGAATCACAAGCTGACCCCGCCGCGCCGTGGCGAGATGAAGCATTCGATGGAAGCGCTGATCCATCACTTCAAGCTCTACACCGAGGGCTATCACGTACCCGCCGGCGAGACCTACACCGCCGTCGAGGCGCCCAAGGGCGAGTTCGGCGTCTATCTCGTGGCCGACGGCAGCAACAAGCCCTACCGCTGCAAGATTCGCGCGCCGGGCTTCGCCTTCATGCAGGCGGTCGAGGCCCTGACCAAGGGGCACATGCTGGCCGACGTGCCGGCGGTGATCGGCAGCCTCGATATCGTGTTCGGGGAGGTCGACCGATGAGTGACGCCTTTACCTTCGACGACACCTACCGGGCGCGTGCCGAGACAATCGTCGCCCGCTATCCCGAGGGGCGGCAGCAGAGCGCTGTGATCCCGCTGCTCGACCTGGCCCAGCGCCAGGCCGGCGGCTGGCTGCCCACCGAGGCCATCGAGTATGTCGCGGCCTATCTCGAGATGCCGAAAATCCGGGTGCTCGAGGTTGCGACCTTTTATTCGATGTTCAACCTCGAACCGGTCGGCCGGAACTTTGTCCAGCTCTGCCGGACGACACCCTGCTGGCTACGCGGCTCGGACGACCTGCGCGCCGTGTTGAAGGACGTGACGGGCTGCGATCTGGGCGAGACCAGCGACGACGGCGCTTTCACCGTGGTCGAGGTCGAGTGCCTCGGGGCGTGTTGCAACGCGCCGATGGTGCAGATCAACGACGATTATTACGAGGACCTGACCGCCGAGAGCTTTAAGGCGGTGCTCGAGGCGCTGAAGCGCGGCGAGACGCCGGAGACCGGTTCCCAGTCGGGCCGCGTCGGGTCCGAGCCGACCGGCGAGCGCGCGGCTCTTGCGGGTGCCGGTGCAGGGGAGGGTGTGTGATGCTGCAGGACAAGGACCGCATCTTCCAGAATCTCTACGGTCAGGACGACTGGCGGCTCGAGGGCGCGAAGCGTCGGGGTGTCTGGGACAACACCAAGGCGCTGCTCGAACGCGGGCGCACGGCGCTGGTGGACGAAATCAAGGAATCCGGCCTGCGCGGACGCGGCGGCGCGGGCTTCCCGACCGGCGTCAAGTGGTCCTTCATGCCGCCGGACGACCGGCGCGACGACCGGCCCCATTATCTGGTGGTCAACGCCGACGAGTCCGAGCCCGGCACCTGCAAGGACCGCGAGATCCTGCGCTACGACCCGCACACCCTTGTCGAGGGCTGTCTCGTCGCGGGCTTCGCGATGGGCGCGAACGCGGCCTACATCTATGTGCGCGGCGAGTTCTACTCCGAGGCCTCCCATCTCCAGCAGGCAATCGACGAGGCCTACGACGCGGGCCTGATCGGCCCCGATGCGTGCGGCTCGGGCTGGGCGTTTGACGTTTTCCTGCACCGCGGCGCTGGCGCCTATATCTGCGGCGAGGAGACCGCGCTCCTCGAAAGCCTCGAGGGCAAGAAGGGCCAGCCGCGCCTCAAGCCGCCGTTCCCGGCGGCATGCGGCCTCTACGGCTGCCCGACCACAGTGAACAATGTCGAGACGATCGCGGTCACGCCGACCATTCTCCGGCGCGGCGCATCCTGGTTCGCCGGCTTCGGGCGCGAGAACAATACTGGCACCAAGATCTTCTCGATCTCGGGCCATGTGAACAATCCGTGCAACGTCGAGGAAGAGATGAGCATCCCGCTCAAGGAGCTCATCGAACGCCATGCGGGCGGCGTTCGCGGCGGTTGGGAAAATCTCCAGGCCGTGATACCGGGCGGTTCGTCCACGCCGTGCCTGTCCAAGAATATCTGCGACAGCGTGCTGATGGATTTCGACGGACTGCGCGAGCACAACACCGGGCTCGGCACAGCGGCGGTCATTGTCATCGACAAGTCGGCCGACATGGTCGAGGCCATCGCCCGGCTCAGCCATTTCTACCAGCACGAGAGCTGCGGCCAGTGCACCCCGTGCCGCGAGGGTATGGGCTGGGTCTACCGGGTGATGCAGCGCCTCGTGACGGGCGATGCCGAGATCGAGGAAATCGACATGCTCTGGGAGGTCACCAAGCAGATCGAGGGTCACACGATTTGCGCGCTCGCCGACGGCGGTGTCTGGCCGGTGCAGGGACTGATCCGGCTTTTCCGCCCCGAGCGCGCGCGGCGAATGCTCGACCGCATGTGTGGCGGGGGGGCCGCCGCGGCCGCGGAATAGGGGGGCGAACGATGCCAAAGGTCACCGTTGACGGCGTTGAGCTCGAGGTCCCCGCGGGGGTCACAGCGCTCCAGGCCTGCGAGATGGCGGGCAAGGAGATTCCGCGCTTCTGTTACCACGAGCGGCTCTCGGTCGCGGGCAATTGCCGCATGTGCCTAGTCGAGGTCTCGCCCGGGCCGCCGAAGCCGGCCGCGTCCTGTGCGCTCCCCGTCGCTGACGGCATGGAGATCAAGACCGACAGCGAGATGGTGAAGAAGGCCCGCAACGGGGTGATGGAGTTCCTGCTCATCAACCACCCGCTCGACTGCCCGATCTGCGACCAGGGCGGCGAGTGCGACCTGCAGGATCAGGCGATGGCCTATGGCCGTGACGGCTCGCGCTTCCAAGAGCACAAGCGCGCGGTCAAGGACAAGCATATGGGCCCGCTGGTCAAGACGATTATGACCCGCTGCATCCACTGCACGCGCTGCGTGCGCTTCGCGACCGAGATTGCGGGCGTGCCCGAGCTCGGCCTGCTCGGCCGCGGAGAACATGCGGAGATCACCACCTATCTCGAGAAGTCCCTCGATTCCGAGGTGAGTGCGAACGTTATCGACCTGTGCCCGGTGGGCGCGCTGACATCGAAGCCCTATGCCTTCGTGTCGCGCCCCTGGGAGCTGACTAAGACCGAGTCCGTTGACGTGCTCGACGCGGTCGGCGCGGCGATCCGGGTCGATGCCCGCCAGACCGAGGTCCTGCGCGTCCTGCCGCGCCTCAGCGAGGACGTGAACGAGGAGTGGCTTGCGGACAAGTCGCGCTACGCCTGCGACGCGCTCGCGCGCCAGCGGCTCGACCGGCCCTATGTGCGCTGTGACGGCAAGCTCCAGGCGGCGAGCTGGGACGAGGCGTTCGCGGCCATCGCGGAAAAGATTACCGGCCTCGACGGCAGCCGTATGGCCGCGATCGCGGGCGATCTGTGCGACGCCGAGGCCATGTTCGCGCTCAAGGCGCTCATGGATGCGAAGGGTTCGCCGAACCTCGACTGCCGCCAGGACGGGGCGAAGTTGCCGGCGGCACGCGCCGGCTACATCATGAATTCCGGGATCGCCGGGCTCGAGACCGCCGACGCGGTCCTGCTAGTCGGCACCAACCCGCGCTGGGAGGCGCCGCTGGTCAACACGCGTCTCCGCAAGGCGTGGCTCCAGGGCGGGGCGACCATCGCCGCCGTTGGTCC
>JAYPRP010000054.1:0-4128 GCA_038132575.1 Rhodospirillaceae bacterium | reverse complement strand
GAGATCGACATGAGCCGGCTGGGCGATGCCTTCGTCGTCTATCAGGGCCATCACGGCGATGCGGGCGCGCACCGCGCGGACGTGATCCTGCCTGGCGCGGCTTATACCGAGAAGAACGGCACCTATGTGAACACCGAGGGCCGGGTCCAGCTCGGCCGCCAGGCGGTGCAGCCGCCGGGCGATGCGCGCGAGGACTGGACCATCATCCGCGCGCTCGCCAGTGCGGTCGGCGCCGGCCTCGACTATGTGACCCTGGGCGATGTCCGCGCGGCCATGGCCGCCGCGAACCCGGTGTTCGAGCGGGTCGACGAGTTCGCCCCGGCGGACTGGGACGCCTTCGGCGCGGCGGGTGCGATGGATCCGGCGCCCTTCGAGAGCCCCATCGCCAACTACTACATGACCGACCCGATCAGCCGGGCGTCGGGAACCATGGCCGAATGCACCCGCGAGTTCGTCGCGGGCGGCGGCGAGAGGACCGGTACCGATGGTTGATTTCTGGTGGTCATATGGCTGGCCGACGGTCTGGATCGTTATCCAGATCCTGTTCATCGTCGTGCCGCTCCTGGTTGTGGTTGCCTACCTGACCTACGCCGAGCGCAAGGTGATCGGCCTTATGCAGCTGCGCATGGGCCCCAACGTGGTCGGGCCGTTCGGCCTGCTGCAGCCCTTCGCCGATGCGCTCAAGCTGATGACCAAGGAACTGATCATCCCGACCGGCGCGAACCGGGTGGTCTTTTTGCTGGCGCCTATGCTGACGTTCATCCTCGCGATGGTCGGCTGGGCGGTCATTCCCGTGGACGAGGGCTGGGTGCTCTCCGACATCAATGTCGGCATCCTCTATCTCTTCGCCATCAGCTCGCTCGGCGTTTACGGCATCATCATGGCCGGCTGGGCGTCGAACTCGAAATACCCGTTCCTCGGCGCGCTGCGCTCCGCCGCGCAGATGGTGTCCTACGAGGTCTCGATCGGCTTCGTGATCATCACCGTGCTGCTCGCGGTCGGTTCGCTGAACCTCACCGACATCGTGCTCGCGCAGCAGGACGTCTGGTTCTTCATCCCGCTCTTGCCGATGTTCATCGTGTTCGTCGTATCGGCCCTGGCGGAGACCAACCGCGCGCCCTTCGATCTGCCCGAGGCCGAGGCCGAGCTGGTGACCGGCTACAACGTCGAGTATTCGGCGATGGCCTTCGCGCTGTTCTTCCTCGGCGAGTACGCGAACATGGTGCTGATGAGCGGGATGACCGTCATCCTCTTCCTCGGCGGCTGGCTGCCGCCGCTCGACATCGCGATCTTCAACTGGGTGCCGGGCATCGTCTGGTTCGCGCTCAAGGTCTCGGCGATGCTGTTCGTCTTCCTGTGGGTGCGCGCGACGCTGCCGCGCTACCGCTATGACCAGCTTATGCGGCTCGGCTGGAAGGTCTTCCTGCCGGCCTCGCTCCTGTGGGTGGTCGTCACCGCGGGCGCGATCGTCGTGTTCGGCTGGTACCCCGGCGTCGTGAACTAGGGAGGAACGATATAGCCATGCTCGACCGTACCGCCCGTTCGCTTCTCCTGTCGGAGATCGCCGCCGGCCTGTGGCTGACATTCAAGTATCTCTTCAAGCCGAAGGTGACGCTGAACTACCCCTACGAGAAGGGGCCGATCAGCCCGCGCTTCCGGGGCGAGCACGCGCTGCGCCGCTATCCCAACGGTGAGGAGCGCTGTATCGCCTGCAAGCTGTGCGAGGCGATCTGCCCGGCCCAGGCGATCACCATCGAGGCCGAGCCACGCGACGACGGCTCGCGCCGCACCACGCGCTACGACATCGATATGACGAAATGCATCTACTGCGGCTTCTGTCAGGAAGCCTGCCCGGTCGATGCGATCGTCGAGGGCCCGAACTTCGAGTTCGCGACCGAGACCCGTGAGGAGCTCATGTATGACAAGGAGAAGCTACTGACGAATGGCGACCGGTGGGAATCCGAGCTGGCGGCGGCGATCTCCGCCGACGCGCCTTACCGGTAGGGGGAGGCTGTCGTGATTATCCAGGCTCTCGCCTTCTACCTCTTCGCGATCGTCACCGTGGCGTCAGGCGTCATGGTGATTTCCGCGCGCAACCCGGTGCATTCGGTGTTGTTCTTGATCCTCGCCTTCTTCAACTCCGCGGGCCTGTTCGTCCTGATCGGCGCGGAGTTCCTGGCCATGATCCTGGTCGTGGTCTATGTGGGAGCGGTCGCCGTCCTGTTCCTGTTCGTCGTCATGATGCTGGACATCAACTTCGCCGAACTGCGCGAGGGCTTTCTCCAGTATCTGCCGATCGGTGGGCTGATCGGCCTGATCCTCGCCGCCGAACTGATCCTCATCTTCGGGACCTGGATCGTGGCCCCGGACGCGGGCCAGACCCTGACCGCGCCGGCGCTGCCACCGGACCAGGTGACCAACACCCATGCGCTCGGCCAGATCATCTATACGGACTACATCTACCTGTTCCAGGCGTCCGGGCTGGTCCTGCTGATCGCGATGATCGGCGCGATCGTGCTGACCCTGCGGCACCGCCCCGATGTGCGCCGCCAGAAGATTTCTGACCAGGTCTCGCGCCGGCGCGAGGATGTGGTCGAGGTGCGTGACATCTCCACGGGGAGCGGCGCGTGATGCTTGAGATCGGTCTCTCTCATTACCTGACGGTCGGCGCGATCCTGTTCACGCTGGGCATCTTCGGCATCTTCCTGAACCGGAAGAACGTGATCATCATTCTCATGTCGATCGAGCTGATGCTGCTCGCCGTCAACATCAACTTCGTCGCCTTCTCCGCCCATCTCGGTGATCTGGTGGGGCAGGTGTTCGCGATGTTCATTCTGACCGTCGCGGCGGCGGAGGCGGCGATCGGCCTTGCCATCCTCGTGGTCTATTTCCGCAACCGCGGATCGATCGCGGTCGAAGACATCAACATGATGAAGGGCTGACCGAGGCATGATCGAACTCGCCGTCTTTCTTCCGCTTGCCGGTGGTGTGATCGCCGGGCTGTTCGGCGCGCGCATGGGCGACCGTGCATCCCAGCTCGTCACGGTGATCCCGATGCTGGTCGCGGCCGTGCTGTCCTGCGTCATCCTGTGGCAGGTCGGTTTCCAGGGCGGTGCACGCACGGTCGATCTCTTCACCTGGATTCGCTCGGGCACGCTCGAGCTCGGATGGTCGCTCAGGGTCGATGCGCTGACCGCGGTCATGATGTTCGTGGTCAACGTTGTGTCGTCGATGGTCCATGTCTATTCCGTCGGCTACATGTCCCACGATCCGCACAAGCCGCGGTTTATGGCCTACCTCAGCCTGTTCACCTTCTTCATGCTCGCGCTGGTGACCGCCGACAACTTCGTCCAGATGTTCTTCGGCTGGGAGGGCGTCGGTCTGATGTCCTACCTGCTGATCGGCTTCTGGTTTGGCCGGCCCTCGGCGAACGCCGCCGCGATCAAGGCGTTCGTCGTCAACCGCGTGGGCGACTTCGGCTTCATGCTAGGCATCTTCGGCGTGTTCTTCGCCTTCGGCACCCTCGATTTCGACACTGTGTTCGCCGCCGTGCCGGAGGTGGCGGACCGGACGTTCACGTTCCTGTCCATGGAACTGGATATCGTCACCACCCTCTGCTTCCTCCTGTTCATCGGCGCGATGGGCAAGTCGGCGCAGATCGGCCTGCACACCTGGCTGCCCGACGCGATGGAGGGCCCGACCCCGGTCTCGGCCCTGATCCACGCCGCGACGATGGTGACGGCGGGCGTGTTCATGGTGGCGCGTCTGTCGCCGATGTTTGAATTCGCGCCGGTGGCGCTCACCTTCGTCGCCTTCATCGGCGCGACAACGGCGTTCTTCGCGGCGACGATCGGCCTGACCCAGTGGGACATCAAGCGGGTTATCGCATACTCGACCTGTTCCCAGCTCGGCTACATGTTCTTCGCCATCGGCGTCGGGGCCTATCCGGCCGCGATCTTCCACCTGATGACCCACGCCTTCTTCAAGGCGCTGCTGTTCCTCGGCGCGGGCAGCGTTATCCACGGCATGGACGACGAGCAGGACATGCGCAAGATGGGCGGGCTCTACCCCAAGATGCGCAAGACCGCGGTCCTGATGTGGATCGGCAGCCTGGCGCTCGCCGGGGTC
>JAYPRP010000053.1:13118-17438 GCA_038132575.1 Rhodospirillaceae bacterium | reverse complement strand
TGTCGATCTCCTTGCCGCGCTGCATGGTCAGCCCGATGTCATCGAGCCCCTCCAGCAGGCAGTGCTTCAGGAAGGGATCGAGGTCGAACGGATAGACGATGCCGTTGGGCGCGTGAATTTCCTGCTTCTCCAAGTCCACCGTGATCTCCGGGTTCTCCAGGTCGCTCGCGGCGGACATCAGGACGTCGATCTGCTCCTGAGGCAGCTTGATCAGCAGCATGCCGTTCTTGAAGCTGTTGTTGTAGAAGATGTCGGCGAAGGTCGGCGCGATCACCACCTTGATGCCGAAATCCTGGAGCGCCCAGGGCGCGTGCTCGCGCGAGGAACCGCAGCCGAAATTGTCCCCGGCGATCAGGATCTCCGCGTTCGTATAGGGCTCCCGATCCAGCACGAAGTCGTCGCGCGGAGTTCCGTCCTCGTTGGTGCGCATCTCGTAGAACAGGCCCTTGCCGAGGCCCGTGCGGGCGATCGTCTTCAGGAACTGCTTCGGAATGATCTTATCAGTATCGACATTGACCATCGGCAGCGGTGCGGCCACGCCGGTCACCTTGTTGAACTTCTCCATTTCCGACTCCTAGCGTTTGAGGACGAGACACCCGGCCAGCATGTCATGCAGGCCCTGGCGCCGCGGCGGAAAGATTGCCATCAGATAGCCGACGAAGAAGATCGCCGTCGACAGGAACTTGGACCAGTGGCGCACGCTGGTCCGCAGAAAACTCGCCCGCGCGCCGCGCAGGTCGGCCACGTAAAGGCCCATGAAGGCCTTGCCTAGGCTCGCCTGCATCCCGCTCGATTCCATGGCGGCGAAGTAGATCCACGCGACGAACAGGGTGATCGAGACCAGCACGTGCAGGACGGTCGTGTTCGCCAGGTCCGCGGGCGTCGCCGCCAGGAACGAGATGCCCAGCAGCACCGAGACGAGCCAGGCGAAGGCCCAAACGATTCCCAGGTCGATCAGCGCCGCGACGACCCGCAGGAAGAAACCCGCGTGCCGGAACGGCAGGACATCGGTGTCAGCACGATCGCTCATATGCCCGTGCTAGGCGTCCAGCTCGCGCACGTCGGTCAGCTTGCCCGTCACCGCGGCGGCGGCGGCCATCGCGGGGCTCACAAGATGGGTCCGACCGCCACGGCCCTGCCGGCCCTCGAAGTTGCGGTTGGAGGTGGACGCGCAGCGCTCGCCGGGCGCTAGCTTGTCGGCATTCATCGCCAGGCACATCGAGCAGCCCGGTTCGCGCCAGTCAAACCCGGCCGCGATCAGCACCTTGTCGATGCCCTCGGCCTCGGCCTGTTCCTTGACCAGTCCGGAACCCGGCACGACCATAGCGTGCACGCTGTCCGAGACCTTGCGGCCCTCGGCGATTTGGGCGACCGCCCGCAGGTCCTCGATCCGGCCGTTGGTGCACGAGCCGATGAACACCTTGTCCACGGCTACGTCGGCCATCGCGGTGCCCGGCGCAAGGTCCATATATTCGAGCGAACGCTCCCAGGCCTGGCGCTGGTTGTCGTCGTGGGCATCGTTCTCCGGGTCCGGCACGGCGCCGGTGATCGGCACCACGTTCTCCGGGCTCGTGCCCCAGGTCACCTGCGGCGGGATATCGGACGCCGACAGGCGGATTTCCTTGTCATAGACCGCGTCGGCATCACTCGGCAGGGTACGCCAGTAGGCCTCGGCCGCCTCCCACTCCGCGCCCTTCGGCGCCATCGGCAGGCCCTTGAGATATTCGTAGGTCGTGTCGTCCGGGGCGACCAGGCCGGCGCGCGCACCGCCCTCGATCGACATGTTGCACATGGTCATGCGGCCTTCCATCGACAGTGCTCGCACGGCATCGCCCGCATACTCGATCACCGTGCCGGTACCGCCCGCGGTGCCGATGGCGCCGATGGTCGCCAGGATCATGTCCTTCGCGGTCACGCCCAGCGAGAGATCGCCATCGACGGAAACCAGAAAGTTCTTGGCCGGGCGCTGCAACAGCGTCTGGGTGGCGAGCACATGCTCGACCTCGGACGTGCCGATGCCGAAGGCCAGCGCGCCGAACGCGCCATGGGTGGCGGTGTGACTGTCGCCGCACACGATCGTCGTTCCCGGCAGGGTGAAACCCTGCTCCGGGCCGATGATGTGCACAATACCCTGGCGAATATCGTCCATGTCGAACAGCTCGATGCCAAACTCCTCGCAGTTCCGGGTCAACGTCTCGACCTGGACCCGCGATTCCTCGTCGTCGATGCCGCCGCTGCGGTCGGTCGTCGGCACATTGTGGTCCGCGACCGCGAGGGTGGCGTCGGGCCGGCGCACGGTGCGTCCCGTCATCCTCAGCCCCTCGAAGGCCTGCGGGCTGGTCACCTCGTGCACCAGGTGCCGGTCAATATAGATCAGGCAGGTGCCGTCCTCCTGGGTATCGACCAGGTGGGAGTCCCAGATTTTGTCGAACAGTGTTTTCGGCTGAGCCATGAGCTTCGTCTTTCGCTAAGAAAAACGCCCCGTGCGCGAATGCTCCGGGGCGTTGCCTCGATAACGTCGGTGCAGTTGCCCGAGCGTGAAGGCTAATCCGTTTTCGCCTCCGCCTCGGGCGTTTCGGTGGCGGTCGCCTCGACGGGCGCTGCCACGGAGTCCTCTGGGCGTTCGGCGGTGCCGGTCTCGGGCACGACCACATCGCCGCGCCGCATCATGCCGCGGCCAGTGGTGCGCTCGGAGATGCGGGCGCGCTTGCCGGTCCGGCCACGCAGGTAATAGAGCTTCGCCCGGCGGACCTTGCCGCGCCGCACGACCTCGATGGAATCGACCCGGGGACCGTAGAGCGGGAAGACGCGCTCGACGCCCTCGCCGAAGGAAATCTTGCGCACCGTGAAGGACGAGTTGATGCCGTCATTCTTCGTCGCGATGCACACGCCCTCATAGGCCTGGATACGCTCGCGCTCGCCCTCGACGACCCGCACGTTCACGCGCACCGTGTCGCCCGGCCCGAAGTCGGGCACGTCGCGCTCGGCCTGCAGCTTCGCGAGCTGGTTGGCTTCGAATTTCTCAAGCGTGTTCATCGCTTCTGTCCTTCATCTTCTTCAGCCGCGTAGTGCTGCCAGAGATCCGGCCGCCGTTCGCGGGTTGCCTGTTCCGCCTGCGTCTTCCGCCACTCCGCGATCCGCCCGTGATGGCCAGATGTCAGAATTTCGGGGACGGTACGTTCCTGTCCCTGCCGGTCGATCCATTCGGCCGGCCTTGTGTAGTGCGGATACTCCAGCAGTCCGCCCTCAAAACTCTCTTCCGACAGCGATTCCGCCTTGCCCATGACCCCCGGCAACAACCGGATGGCCGCATCGAGCACCACGAGCGCCGCCGGCTCGCCGCCGGACAGCACATAGTCGCCGACGCTGATGTCCTCGGCCTGCCACGCGTCGAGCACACGCTGATCGACGCCCTCGTAGCGGCCACAAAGCAGTATCACGCCGGGGCCGTCCGCCAAGTCCCGGACACACGCCTGATCCAGGGGACGACCGCGGGGCGTGAGATAGATGATCGGCCGCGGATCGTCAACCGGATTGACGGCTTCCGCAAGCGCGGAATCGACGATGTCCGGGCGCATCACCATCCCCGCGCCGCCGCCGAAGGGCTCGTCGTCTACCGTGCCGTGCCGGTCGGCCGCCTGGGCGCGGATATCCCGGATGTCCAGCCGCCAGGTGTCCGCCGCCAGCGCCTTGCCCGCGAGGGACTGGCCCAGCGCGCCCGGGAACATCTCCGGGAACAGCGTGAGAACGGTCGCGGTCCAGGGGTCAAGCATCGCGCGCATCCTCGTCGTCCCCTTCGCCACCCTCGTCCGAAGACCCGCCGGGCCACAGGACCGCGGCGCCGTCCACGGTCACCCGGCCCGCCGCGAGGTCGATATCGGGCACCGCCGCGCGGGTAAACGCCACGGTGCCGAGCCGCCCGCCGCCGCCGTCGATCTCCAGCATGTTGCCGCCACCGAAATCATAAAGCGCTCGCGCAGTGCCGAGCGTATTGCCGTCCGTGGACACCACCGGGAGGCCGATAAGGTCGGCGTGGTAGAACTCGTCCTCCGCCGGGGCCGGCAGCCGGTCGCGCGGCACATAGAGATGCTCACCCTTGAGCGCCTCCGCCGAGTCGCGGTCGCCGACACCGTCCACCTTGACGAGGACCTGGCCCTTGCCGGCCCGGTTGCGCACCTCGAGCACGAACCTGCGCGATCTGTCCTCGCTCTCGACCGGGCCGTAGGCGCCGACATCCTCCGCCACATCGGTGAAGGGCCGGACCCGCACCAGCCCATGCAGGCCGTGCGCGCCGGTCACCACGCCGACGCACACGCGCGT
>JAYPRP010000053.1:0-12857 GCA_038132575.1 Rhodospirillaceae bacterium | reverse complement strand
GCGGCCTCGGCTTCCGCCGCGGCCCGTTCCTGGGCCTTCGCCTTCGGCAGGTGCTGCTTGGTCTGCTCCCGGCGCGCCGGCAACTCGACCAGGCTCTCGTTCGCAAGGAACTTCGCGACCCGGTCCGACGGCTTGGCGCCGACGCTCAGCCAGTACTGGGCGCGGTCCACGTCGAAGGCCACCCGGCTCGGGTCGTCCTTCGGCAGCATCGGGTTGTAGTGGCCGATGCGCTCGATGAAGCGGCCGTCGCGCGCTCGCCGCGAGTCCGCGACCACGATCCGGTAGAAGGGCCGCTTTTTGGCGCCACCGCGCGCCAGGCGAATACGTAGAGACATGTTCAGGTTTTCCTTTGGGTTTGCGTGTTGTGTTTTTGTTGTCGTGTTTCAGTCCCGCGGCGCGTGGACGGCCTCGAGCTTGTGCCCGTCGGGATCCAGCACGAAGGCGCCGTAGTAGGTGTCGCGATATTCCGGGCGGATACCCGGGGGACCGTCATCGGTCGCGCCCGCGGCGAGCGCAGCGGCATAAAAGGCATCGACCTGGGCCTGGGATTCGGCCGCCAGCGCGATGTGCTGGCCGTCGTCCGGCACCACCGTCAGCGGATCGCGCAGGTTGATCCACAGGGCCGGTCCGCCGCCCTTGGCCCACCAGGACATGGTGCCCGGCTTCTCAAGAAACCGCTCGTGACCCAGCGCGCCGAGCACGGCGTCGTAAAACTTCGCCGAGCGTTCTAGGTCGGTAACGCCGATCGATACATGATGAAACACCATTTCTAGTCTCCTAGCGCCCCATGCCCGGGGGCAGCATCCCTGGCGGCAGCCCGCCGCCGCCCGGACCGGGCATTCCGCCACTCCCCATGGGCGGCAGCTTTCCGCCCATCTTCTTCATCTTCTTCATCATCGTGTGCATCTGCTGGTACTGCTTCAGCAGCTTGTTGATTTCCTGCACCGTGGTGCCCGAGCCGGCGGCGATGCGCTTCTTGCGCGAGGCCTTGACCAGGACGGGGCGCTGGCGCTCCTGGGGCGTCATCGACAGGATGATGGCCTCCTGGCGCTTGATGAGATTGTCGTCCATGTCGGCCGCGGCCATCTGCTTCTTGACCTTGCCGATGCCCGGCAGCATCGACATCACGCCGCCGAGCCCGCCCATCTTCTTGAGCTGGCGCAGCTGGTCCAGAAGGTCTCCCAGATCGAACTCGCCCTTCTGAATCTTACGGGCGATCTTCTCGGCCTTTTCCTCCTCGACCAGCTCGCTGGCGCGCTCGACCAGCGACACCACGTCGCCCATATCGAGGATGCGGCCCGCGACGCGCTCGGGGTGGAAGGGCTCGATCTCCCCCATTTTCTCACCCGTACCGATCAGCTTGATCGGCTGGCCGGTCACTGCGCGCATGGAGAGCGCCGCGCCGCCGCGCGCATCGCCGTCCATACGGGTGAGCACGATGCCCGAGATGCCGACCCGCTCGTTGAAGGCCTGGGCGGTTTTGACCGCGTCCTGGCCGGTCATCCCATCGGCGACGAGAAGCGTCTCGTGGGGCTTAGCCGCGTCGCGGATCGCCGTCGCCTCGGCCATGAGCGCGTCGTCGATCGCCAACCGGCCCGCGGTATCGAGCAGGACCACGTCGTAGCCCTCGCGCCGGGCCTGGTCCATCGCCCGCCTGGCGATCGCGACGGGCATCTCGCCGGTGCGGATATCGAGTGTAGGGATGAGCGCCTGATCGCCGAGCACGCGGAGCTGCTCCTGAGCCGCCGGGCGGCGCACGTCGAGCGACGCCATCAGGACGCGCTTCTTCTGCTTGTCCGTCAGGTGATGGCCGATCTTCGCCGTCGTCGTCGTCTTGCCTGAGCCCTGGAGGCCAACCACCAGGATCGCGACCGGCGCCGGCGCGTTCAGGTCGATCTCGACGCCCTCGCCGCCCAGCATCTCGATGAGCTGATCATGGACGATCTTGACCATCATCTGGCCCGGTGTGACGCTCTTCACCACCTCCTGACCAACGGCGCGTTCCTGGACCGCCGCAATGAAGTCGCGAACGATCGGTAGCGCGACATCGGCCTCGAGCAGCGCGACGCGCACCTCACGCATCGCCGCGGCAACGTCCTCCTCGGACAGCGCGCCGCGACGTTTCAGGCGGTCGAAGACATCACCCAGGCGTTCGGTCAGGTTCTCGAACAACGGCACCCTTCCTTGTCGACGGCCACGCAAACGCAGCCTTGCAAACATCGCGTCATGCCCAACGGCAAACGCGCCAGTGCGCGAAACTCGCGGGCTGGCGGAGCTCCGGCACCACGCCGGAGCCGCATCTCTATCGATGCGGAATGGCGCGGAACGTATGCGAAGCCGGATGTGGGGTCAAGCTTCACTCCGCAGGACAATGACCGACACCGTGCTAGACTGGCCCCCGCCGCGCTCGGACCGCGCTAGCGCCCCGGGATGCCGGATTTCACGGTATTTCAGTGTGCGCGACATGTTCGATGCGTACGGGCCCCATCCCGTAGATACCCATGTCGGTCGGCGCATGCGTCAACGGCGCGAAATGTGCGACATGCCGCAGAAGGAGCTCGCCCGGCAACTCGGCATCAGCTTCCAGCAGGTCCAGAAGTATGAAAGCGGCGCCAATCGAATCAGCGCGTCGAAGATGTGGCAGCTGTGCGGTGTCCTCGAGGTGAGCCCCGGGTTCTTCTTCGAGGGGCTCGGCCCGGCCGGCAAGCGCGCCGCGGCCGCAGACCTCCCGGCCGACGCGGATTCCCGATCGGCGCGCCAGGTCCTCGACCTGAACCAGGCTTTCCAAAAAATCGAAGACACCCGCGTCCGCCGCCAGGTGGTCCAGCTGGTGGAATCGCTCGGCCGCAGCTGAGCGCCGCACGGCGGCAAACGCCCCGGGCTATTCAGGGTGGACGCGCGGGCCCCGGCGGCCCTATATCCCCGCCCATGGTCATGCGCGACTTCATAAAGATGCACGGGCTCGGCAATGACTTCGTCATTGTCGACGCGCGCGACAACCCGCTTCGCGTCAGCGATGCCGGGACCCGCCGCCTGTCCGACCGGCACACCGGGATCGGCTTCGACCAGCTGATCACCCTCGACGCGCCGGCGGACGACGGCGCGGATGTGGACGTGCGCATCTTCAACGCCGACGGCGGCGAGGTTGCGGCCTGCGGCAACGCCATGCGCTGCGTGGCCCGCCTGCTGCTTAACGGCGGCGACCGGTCCTTGCGAATCCGCACCGTCGCGGGACTCCTCGAGGCATGGCGCGACGGGCCGGCGCACTTCGCCGTCGATATGGGCCCGGCACGCGACGCATGGCAGGACATCCCGCTGGCGCGCGAATGCGACACCGATCACCTGCCGCTCGCGCGCGGCCCGCTGACCGATCCGGTCGGCGTCAACATGGGGAACCCCCACGCCGTCTTCTTCGTGGACGACATCGCGGCCATCCCGATCGAGACCCTCGGCCCCGAGCTCGAGCATGACCCGCTGTTCCCCGAGCGCGCCAACATCGGTGTCGCCCAGCTCACCGGGCCCGACCGGCTGCGCCTGCGTGTCTGGGAACGCGGGGCCGGGCTGACGCTCGCCTGCGGTTCGGGCGCCTGCGCGGCCGCCGTCGCCGCCCATCGCCGCGGCCTCACGGGCCGCCGCGTCACGATCGACGTGGACGGCGGCACCCTCGAGCTCGAATGGCGCGACGACAATCATGTGATCATGTCCGGTCCGGCCGAGGAGAGCTTCCGCGGCGTCGTGGGCGAGGATGTCCTCGCGGGCGGCGGTCATGGCTGAGACCGGTGCCGCAGAGATCGTTACCTTCGGGTGCCGCCTGAATGCCTACGAATCCGAGGTCATGCGTCAGCATGCCGAGGCGGCCGGCCTTACCGACACCGTCATCGTCAACACCTGCGCCGTGACCTCCGAGGCCGAGCGGCAGGCACGCCAGGCAATCCGGCGCGCACGGCGGGCCAACCCGGACGCCCGGATCGTGGTCACCGGCTGCGCGGCCCAGATCGACCCCAAGGGCTATGCCACCATGGACGAGGTCGATGCCGTTCTCGGCAACACGGAGAAGCTCGAACCCGCGCGCTTCGCGGCGCTCGGCGACACCGGCGATCATGCCCGGATCCAGGTCAACGACATCATGTCCGCGCGCGAAACCGCCGCCCACCTGATCGAGGGTTTCGACGGACGCGCCCGGGCCTTCATCCAGGTCCAGAACGGCTGCGATCACCGCTGCACCTTCTGCGTCATTCCGTTCGGGCGTGGCAACTCGCGCAGCGTGCCCATCGGCACCATCGTCGAGCAGGTTCGAACGCTGGTCGCGAACGGCATCGCCGAGGTGGTGCTCTCGGGCGTGGACATGACCTCCTACGGCGCAGACCTGCCGGGCCGTCCGCGCGCCGGCCAGATGATCCGCCGGGTGCTTGCGAACGCTCCCGAGCTGCCACGCCTGCGGCTCAGCTCCATCGACGTCGCCGAGATCGATGACGACCTCATGATGCTGATCGCCGACGAGCCACGGCTGATGCCGCACCTGCATCTGAGCCTGCAGGCCGGTGACGACATGATCCTCAAGCGGATGAAGCGCCGCCACAGCCGGGCACAGGCCATCGACTTCTGCGCCGAGGCGCGCCGCCTGCGCCCGGATATCGTCTTCGGCGCCGACCTGATTGCCGGGTTCCCGACCGAGACCGACACCATGTTCGACCGCTCCCTGGCACTGGTCGAGGAGTGTGGACTGACCCATCTCCACGTCTTCCCCTATTCGCCGCGGCCCGAGACACCCGCCGCGCGCATGCCCCAGCTCGACCGGGCGCTCATCAAGGACCGCGCCGCCGCGCTCCGCGCCGCGGGCAACGCCGCGCTGGCAAACTTTCTGGCCGGCGAGGTCGGCCGCGACCGCGACGTGCTGATCGAGCGCCCGGGCCTCGGCCGGACGGAACAGTTCGCCGAGGTCCGGCTGGACGCCGCGGACGGCGATACCGGCCAGATCGTCACCGCGCGGATTACAGGTGCCGACGCGACGGGTCTCACGGGCACGGCCCGACGGGACGCGGCATGAGCGGCGACGGCGGCTGGCTGTCGCGGCTGCGCTCGGGCCTGTCGCGCAGCTCCGAGCGCCTCGCCGGCGACATCGGCGCTATCTTCACCGCGCGGCGCGTCGACGCCGACGCGCTCGCCGAACTCGAGGATGCGCTCATCATGGCCGATCTCGGCGTCGCCACCTCCGCGAAGCTCGCCGCCGATCTCGGCGCAAGGAAATTCCCCGGAGATGCCGACGCGACAGCCGTGCGCACCGCGCTCGCCGAGGACATCGCAGCCCTGCTCGTGCCCGTCGCCCGGCCGCTCACCGACCTGGCAAACGAAGTTGCATCCGGCCCGCGCGTGATCCTGGTTGCCGGCGTCAACGGCACCGGCAAGACCACCACCATCGGCAAGCTCGCCGCGCGCTTCACGGAAGACGGGCGGACGGTCATGCTCGCAGCGGCCGACACATTCCGCGCCGCCGCCATCGATCAGCTCAAGCTCTGGGGCGAGCGGGTCGGCGTCCCGGTCGTCGCACAGGAACAGGGGAGCGATCCGGCAGCCGTCGCCTATGACGCCATGGAAAAGGCCCGCGACGCCGGTTCGGATATTCTGCTTATCGACACCGCCGGGCGCCTCCACAATAAGGCCGACCTGATGGCCGAGCTCGAGAAAATCATCCGCGTCATGCGCAAGGTCGACGCGGAGGCCCCGCACGAGGTGCTCCTCGTGCTCGACGCGACCACCGGCCAGAACGCCCACGCCCAGGTCGAGACGTTTCGCGACCTGGTGGACGTCAGCGGTCTTGTCGTCACCAAGCTCGACGGCTCGGCACGCGGCGGTGTGATCGTCGGCCTCGCCGATACCTTCGCGCTGCCGATCTATGCCATCGGCGTGGGTGAAGGCGTTGATGATCTCCGGCCTTTCGACGCGGAAATTTTCGCCCGCAACCTGCTCGACCTCGACGGCCCGGCCGCCTGACCGCGTCATGACCACCCTCATCGCGCTTGCCGTCCTTCTGTCAGCCCTGCTGCATGCGAGCTGGAACGCGCTGGTCAAGGGCGGTGACGACGGCTGGCTGACCGGGACATTGATCGCGTTCTTCGCCGCGGCCGCCGGCGCCGTCGCGGTGATCGCCCTTTCCCTGTGGCCCGCGCCGCACCACTGGCCATGGCTGATCGGGTCGGGCGCCCTGCATGCCGGCTACTTCATTCTTCTGATGTGCGCCTACACCTATGGCGACCTGGGAAAGGTCTATGCGATCGCCCGCGGCACCGCGCCGCTGGTCATCGTGGCGCTCGCCGGTCCGCTGGTCGGCGATGTGCCGAGCTGGCAGGAGGTCGCCGCGATCCTGGTTCTCGTCACCGGTGTCGTCGCACTGACGATCGAGCCGGGCAAGTTCGCGAGCGCGGACGCGAGGGCGGTGATCCTGGCGATCCTGACCGGCAGCATGATCGCCGCCTATTCGCTATTCGACGCCATCGGAATCCGCACCATCGGCCCCGAGCTCGAACTCGCCTCGATCGCCTACGGAAGCTGGCTCATGATTTTCACGGCCATTCCGGTGCTCACCATCGCGGCGGTCATCCGGCGCGGCAGGATCGTTCCCTACCTGCGCGCCAACGCGTTGCAGGGCGCAGTCGGCGGCGGGATCGGCGTCGCCAGCTACATGCTGATCCTCTTCGCGTTCGCCAATGCGTCCGTCGCCAGCGTCGCGGCGCTGCGCGAAACGGGGGTCGTGTTCGCGGCCCTGATCGGGGCCTTTGTCCTTCGCGAACGCTTCGGCAAACGCCGCATCCCGGCCGCAATACTGGTAGCACTCGGCGCCGGCGCGGTTCGATTCGCCGCCTGACGCGACCGCTCACGCGCGGCGCGAGTCAGTTGGGGCTTCCCGACGCATCCCAACAATCGTAGGTTCCCGCCGTCATGCGACCCTGGATCAAACTGGCAATCGAGGCGGGGCCCCTCGTCGTCTTCTTCATCGTGAACGGCCGCGACGGGCTGCCGGCTTTCCGGCACCTCTGGCTTGCCGAGGGTGCAGACCCCATGGCGGAGCAGGGCCTTTTCGAGGCGACAGCGGCCTTTATGGTCGCGACCCTCATCGCGCTGGCGGCGGGCTGGGTGCTCGAGCGCCGCCTGCCGGTCATGCCGCTGGTCAGTGGCATTTTCGTTCTGTTCTTCGGCGGCCTCACCCTGGTGCTCGCCGACGAGACCTTCATCAAGCTGAAGCCAACCCTGGTAAATACGCTGTTCGCGGCGATCCTGTTCGGCGGCCTCGCCACCGGACGTTCATTGCTCAAGCCGCTGTTCGGCGCGGCCGTGCAACTCACCGAGCGCGGCTGGCGTCAGCTCACGCTGCGCTGGGCCGTCTTCTTCGTGGTGCTGGCAATCCTGAACGAGATCGTCTGGCGCAACTTCTCGACCGACTTCTGGGTCTCGTTCAAGCTGTTCGGAATTATGCCGCTGACTTTCGTCTTCGCCGCGGCCCAGACCCCGCTCTTCCTGCGCGAGCAGATACCGGACGACGCGGCAGACAAGACGTCCGACGCCTAGCCGATCTCGACGCTTGCGCCCGGCGGGTTGCCGAAGGGCGGAAAATCGTCGCGGCCCTCGGTCTCGAAATACTGTTCCAGCGCCCAGCGCACGGTCGGAAAGGCGATCTCGTCCCACGGGATCGATGCCCGGTCGAACAGCCCCACCTCCAGGCTCTCCGCCCCCGCCGCCACGTCACGCGACAAAAGCCGCGCGCGGTAGATGGTCTGCACCTGGGAGATCCGCGCGACGTTGTAAACGGCCAGCAGCCGGTCGATACCGATTTCCGCGCACGCCTCCTCCCGCGCCTCGCGGACCGCGCCGTCCTCGGTCGTCTCGCCCAGTTCCAGATAGCCCGCCGGCAGCGTCCAGAAGCCGATCCGCGGCGCAATCGCGCGCCGGCACAGAAGTATCCGCGCCGCATCCGCGCCGTCGGGGTGCCAGACAACCACCGCGCCGGTCACGACCTTGGGATTCTCGTAGTGAATGAAACCGCAATCGCGGCAGACCTGGCGCGGACGCTCGTCGCCATCCGGCACTTCCGTGTGAACCGGACCCTGCGGCGCGCCGCCGGGTGGCGGGGAAGCCTTTGTCATGCACGGACTCTCGCCCGCGCGACGGCAAAAATCAAAACACTTGCGCACGCCGCCGCGGCCTGGTCTGCGAAGGCCCGGGGATCGCGGACCCGGCGCGCGGCCACGCCGGCTCCTAGCCCGCCGACGCCGAGAGCGCCGCGACCCCGGGCAGGGTCTTGCCCTCGAGCCATTCGAGAAACGCGCCGCCCGCGGCGGAGACATAGCTGAGGTCGCCGGCCACGCCCGCATGGTTCATGGCCGCGACCGTGTCGCCACCGCCCGCGACGGAGAGGAGCGATCCGGACTTCGTGAGCTCCGCGGCGACATGGGCGACCTGCACCGTCCCCAGGTCGAACGGCGCGATCTCGAACGCGCCCAGCGGCCCGTTCCACACGAGGGTGCGCATGTCGGCGATGCGCGCGGCGAGCCCGGCCACGCTCTCGGGCCCGACATCGAGGATCATCTGGTCGGCCGGCACCGCGTCCACCGGCACCACGCGGTTCTCCGCGCCCGCCTTGAACTCCGCGGCGATCACGGCGTCGGACGGCAACACCACCTCGCAGCCGATTTCATCCGCCCGCGCGAGGATGCCCCGCGCCGTCTCCGCCATGTCGTGCTCGCACAGGGACGCGCCCACATCGATGCTCATCGCGTTCAGGAAGGTGTTCGCCATGCCCCCGCCGATCACGAGCTGGTCGACGCGCTCGATCAGGTTGCCGAGAAGCTCCAGCTTCGTGGCGATCTTCGCGCCGCCGACGACCGCCATCACCGGCCGTTCGGGATTGCCGAGCGCGCTGTCCAGCGCCTCAAGCTCGGCCTGCATCAGGCGGCCCGCAAAGGCCGGCAGCCGGTGCGCCACGCCCTCGGTCGAGGCATGGGCACGGTGCGCGGCGGAGAAGGCGTCATTCACGTAGAGCTCGGCGAGCTCCGCCAGCGCGGCGGAGAAGTCGGGATCGTTCGCCTCCTCGCCGATATGGTAGCGGAGGTTTTCGAGCACGAGGATGTCCCCGTCCACCATCGCCGCGGCGGCGTCCAGCGCCGCATCGCCGACACAGTCGGGCGCGAATGCGACCGGGCGGCCGAGGACGGCGCCGAGCTCCTTCGCCACCGGCGCCAGCGACATCTCCAGCACCCGCTCCCCCCTGGGCCGCCCGAAATGGGAGGCCACGACTACCCGCGCGCCCTTGTCGGCGAGCGCGAGGATCGTTGGCGCGAGGCGCTCCAGCCGCGTCCGGTCGCTCACGGCGCCGCCGCTCATGGGCACGTTCAGGTCGGCCCGCAGGAGGACCCGCTTGCCGGTGACGTCGATATCGTCGAGGGTGCGAAACGCGCTCATGCCAGCTGATATTCCATGCAATCTCTCGGGATACGCCGCCGCGCGCGCGACGACGGCCCCGTTATAGCAGCGCGCAAGGCGACGTAAAGCGGTGCGGCACGCCACCGCACTTACCCGCGCGCGCCCGATGGCGCTATCCTTGCGCCATGCGCAGCCCTTTCTCGCCCCTCGACCGGCTCGCCTACACTGCGAGCCAGGCCGCGCGGTTCGGCTGGTTCTACAGCCAGCACCAACGCGCCCGGCGACGGGTCGCACCCGCCGTCCGCAAGGACCAGGCACCGGCCGACGGCCCCTCCACGCGCGAACTCCTGGCCGCCCTGCTCGACCTGTTCCGCCACGACCTGCGGAACATCGAGGCGGGCCTCTACACGATGCCGCCGGACATGTGGCCGCATCCCGACCGGGTACTCGGCGTGAACCGGCGCTTCTTCCGCGACCTGCACGACGTCGAACGCCGCCGGCAGGCCGGCGCCGGCGACGAGCTGTTCCGCGCGCTTCGGGACGGCGACTCGCCCTACCCCCGCTACTTCCTGCAGAACTTCCACTATCAGAGCGACGGTTACCTGAGCGGCGAATCCGCCGATCTCTACGACTACCAGGTCGAGATCCTGTTCTCCGGAGGCGCCGACGCCATGCGCCGCCAGGCGCTGGTCCCGTTGGCGGAGTTCATGCGCGGCCGCCCCGCGGGCGAAACCCGGCTGGTCGATATCGCCTGCGGAACCGGACGGTTCCTGCGCTTCGCGAGCGACGCCCACCCGATGTTGCGGATGACGGGGATCGACCTGTCGCCGCCCTATCTCGACCGGGCAAGAAAGACCCTTCGGACACGGCGCACGGTCAGCATTGCGAGCGCAAACGCGGAACAGCTGCCCTTTCCAGACGGCTCGGTGGACGTGTTCACGGACGTGTTCCTGTTCCACGAGCTGCCCGAACGGGTCCGGGCGACGGTCGCGGGCGAGATGGCGCGGGTGCTGCGCCCGGGCGGGCGGGTCCTGCACGTGGATTCCCTCCAGATCGGCGACGCGCCGCGTTTCGACCCGCTGCTCGGTTTCTTCCCGCAGGCCTATCACGAGCCCTATTTCGCGAACTATGTGGCGAGCGACCTGGACGGCCTGTTCGCGGCCGCCGGGCTTGTCGCCCGGAGCCACACCAACGCCTTCCTCTCCAAGGTATCGGTCTTCGAGAAACCCGCCTAGCGCTCAGCGGCCCCGGCGCTCGATGCGCGTCACCCAGACCATCAGGATGCTGCCGGCAATCGCCGCGGCGACGAGGGTGACCGGCGCGGCATCCCAGGTGCCGGTCCATGTCACCGCCTTGGCCATGGCGACCGGCCCGACGAGCTGTCCCAGCTGGGAGCCCTGCATCATCAGCCCGGTGGTCGCTCCGACCAGCGCCGCCGTCGGCGCGACCACGGCGGCCGTCGCGAACAGGCAGGCCGGAATCACGCCCGCGATGAAGGACAGGAAGATGGCGGCGGCGAGCCGAACCGCGAAGGTCAGGCCGTCGTCGTACATGAGCGTCGCGCTCAGGGCGACCAGCACGAACGTGCCGATCACCAGCTTCCAGCGCGCCACCCCGCGATGGATCGCGAGCCCGCCGAGGATGTTACCCGCCACGTTCACCGCCGTGACAAAGGCGGTCAGCGGCGCCACGCGCGCAAGACCGAGCGCCTCAGCCTCGACGTAGAAGGTCGGCAGCAGCGCCACCACCGACACGTGGATCGAGGAGTAGGTCGCGAAGGTGAACGCAAGCACGAGCGGCCCGGCCCGGGCGAACGTCCGCAACGCCTCGCCGAACGGGGGCGGCGAGACGTTCGCGGTATCCCGCCCGCGCGCGCGGGTGGCGAACGCCACGAGCGCCATCATCACGATGGCCAGCGCGCCATTCACGGCCCACAGCCCGCGCCACCCGGCGGCATCGAGCATGAGCGGGGTCACGAGAATCATGACGGCGACGCCGGCCGGCCAGTAGCCGCCATAGATTCCCAGGATCAGCCGGTGATGGCGCGGCAGGGCGAACCGCAGGAACAGCGGCGGCGCCACGGCCACCACGACGACGAAGCCGAACCCCTCGAGCACCCGGCTTGCCAGCAGCGGCGCGAAACCATCCGCGCCCGCGCCGAGAAAGCTCGCGGCGGCCATGGCGACAAAGCCGGAGACGATCAGCCTGCGATGGCCCAGGCGATCGCCGAGCGCGCCCGCGAACATGCCGAGCGCGATGCCCATCAGGTTGAAGATGGAGATGATCCAGACACCCTCGTCGAGGCTCAGTCCGAGTTCCGCCTGCATCAACGGAAGGGCGGCGGGTGCCTTGCCGATCTGGAACGCCGCGGTGACAGACGCCATGACGACCATCGAGACCGCGAACCAGTTTGTCCGCGCCGACGGGTCGGCCGCGCGCGCGGTCTCCGAGCCCATGGTCGCGAATCAGGCCTTGGGGGCGATGTGGAGGTAGAGACGCGGGCCGCTGAGCGACACGGTCGGGCGGTAGTGATCGGCCAGGTGATGGGGCATCACGTCGCGGATCAGGGAATCGAGCATCCACGCCTCGCCGCCGGTGTTCACCGTGAGGACTGCATGCTAGCGATTGCGCTTCTGGTCGAGCACCAGGACGATGCGCATCCGCGCCGGATGGAAGCCCATCTTCTCAAGCAGCTTGAACTTCGCCATCGCGAAGTCCTCGCAGTCGCCGCCATTCTTGAAGAAGGTCGCGGTGTCGGCCCAGTAGTCGCGCAACCCGTAATTGTCGATGTCCTGGATGTAGGGCATCCGGTTGGCGAATTCGTTGACCATACGCATGCGCTCATGCGGACTGAGCGACGCGGCGGCCTCGAAAACAGACTCCGCCGTTCCGCCCACCGACGCGGGCACCGCCTTGATCACGGACTGGGCGAAACTCGACGCAATCTCGGCCTCGAGCGGCTTGATCGCGGCGCGGGCGCGCGGAAGCTTCTTGACGGTGCTACCGATGAAATACTCGCGCGTGCCGAACAGGACCGGGAACTTGCTGACGAGCTGGGAAACATCCTCGAAGTCCCCCACAGCCCACGCCGGCGCGGCCGAGAGTCCCGCCACGGCGCCCAGCGCGGCGAGAAAGCCGCGCCGCTCAAGCCGTCCTATTTGCCGCTCGACGTCCATGCGCCCGAAGCTATCACCGCGGCGGGTTCGGCCCCAATCACTAAATCGTCCATTGGTTAACGGCTCGGCCGCCTATCCGGCGACGGCAACCGCGAGGTCGAGCAGCATCTCGTCGCGGCCGTGCCCAGCAATGACGCCGAGGCCGACGGGCCCGGCGGCCGTTTCGCCCAGCGGCAGCGAGAGCTGGGGCAGCCGCGCCAGCGGCGCGGCCCCGGTGTATAGTTTGGTAGTCAGGCCGGAAACCGCGAACAACGCCGCAAAAGCCCC
>JAYPRP010000052.1:0-17610 GCA_038132575.1 Rhodospirillaceae bacterium | reverse complement strand
CCTCAGGAGCGTCATAGAGGACTCCCATTTATTCTCTGGACCTCCTGGGGCCACATGGCCCCAAGGCGCATCTACGAGCCTTCCCGAGTCACTGCGGAGGTGTCCTGTGAGAGCTTTCCTCAAGTCCCTTTTGAAGCTCTCCTACCTCTCTTTCGCGACCGCAGCTGCTCTCTTTGGATTGATGGTCGCAGGGGGCTTCGCCCTGACCTATTCGATGGGCGAGTCATCCTGTCGGAAAGACACATACAACGCATCGCGAACTTCCCTTTGCAAAGGAGCTGCAGAGCTAGGCCATCCAGAGGCCAGCTTCTTCGTCGCCACCGACTATCACTTTGGAAACTTCGGCTACGAGGTGGATCTAGAACGGGCAAAAGCCGAATACCTCTTCGCAGCAGATAGAGGGGTTACTAAGGCTCAGGTGAACCTGGGCGAGCTTTTGCTTTCCGGAGAGTTGGGCGAAGCAGACGCCATCAGCGGGCTCTCTTGGCTGCTTAAGGCAGCTCAAGTCGATGACCCCAAGGCTCTCTATCGACTGGCCAGGCTTTTGTTCAACGAAGAGAGAGGCAACAACCCCTTTACCGCCTCCGAGAACACGCAAGCGATCTCGCTATTCAAGCGCGCAGCCACACAAGGCCATGAGCCATCTCAATTTGCTCTGGGGCTGATCTACTACTTTGGGATCACCACGGAGGAAGACGAACCCCTCGGCATCTACTGGATCAACGAGGCCTATGAGGCTGGCTACAACCCGGCTGCTGAGTTCGTCGAAGAGTTCAATAAAGCCGCAAGTCAGCCAGATACTAAGTCGGGCTGAGAGCTCGGGGGACTTTTTTCCAAGCCAGATGGGTCGCACTAAGCCCGGTTCGCCGCAGCGTCGGGGCGCCAGATGTCGGCGTGCCAGCGCCAAGCAATGAGTACGGTCGCGGCGACCCCGAAGACGCCGTAGCCGGTCGCCGTGGACGCATATCCGAAGGCCTCAATCAGCGGTCCCGAGGCGAGTAGGCCCATCGGCAGACCGTAGATTGCGAGCATCCGCAGGCCGAGGACACGCGAGCGCATCTGCGGGTCGGAGCTGCGCAGGAGCATGATCGACAGCGGGACCAGCGCGAGCGTCTGGCAAAGGCCGGCGAGGATCAGCACGACGATGCCGACCGCGAGCACGTCGACCCAGGCGAAGACCAGTAGCAGGGCGTACCAGCCGAAGGTGTAGACGATCATCATCCGGCCTGGCCGGATGCTGCGCCGCCAGGCCGACAAGCCCAGTGAGCCGAGGAGCGCGCCGAAGGCGAAGCTGGCCGCAAGATATCCCAGGCCGGCTTGGCCGGTGCCGTAAACCTCGCGGGCCACATAGGGCAGCACCCCGCCCATCAGCGGGAAGGCGCAAAGGTTGACCAGGAGAGCGAGCGTCATCGCCGCCAGTAGATGCGGCGTGCGCCAGACATAGGCAAAGGAATCCGACATATCGCGCAGAGGCGAGGTGGCGGCCGGCGGGGACATTTCGGATGCGGGCTCGGGGCGCGGCCGCCGCGCCGTGCCCAAGGTCAGCAGCGCGGAGATAGCGTAGAGCAAGGTGACGGCGGTGTAGGCGGGCGCCATGCCGAGGGTCGCGACGATGCCGGCGCCGGCCAGCGCGCCGGCGACCCGAGCCGAGTCCGTCGTGGTGCGCGACACTCCCATCGCGCCGACGAGTTGCTTCGATGGGATCGTCTCGCCGACAAGCGAGTAGCGGATGGCGATGTCCGAGGGCCGCACGATCCCCATCATCGCGCCGATCACAAAGACCTGCAGCGGCCCCAGAGCATCGAAGTAGACGAAGGTCGTTAGCGCGGCGGCCTGCAGCATGTAGAAGGCGCGCATCGCGCACAGGACGCTGCGCGCGCCCCGGCGGTCGCCGGCAACGCCGAACAGCGGAGCAACGAGGGTGCCGCCATACTGAAGCGCGGCGAACAGGGTGAGCAGGAGGACCGAGTCTGTCGCGACCAGCACGTACCAGCCAAGAATAAGCGTCTCCATTTCGAACGACCAGGAGGTCGCGAGGTCCGCCGGCCACTGGAAGCGGAAGCTTCGGACGGCGAAGGGCGCGAGGACGGAAGCCGGGCGTTCCGGCGCGCCGGCCATGGTCAGACGTCGCGCTCCACCGAGATGTCGATTAGGTTCGGGCCCGGGTTGGCGAGGGCCTTCTTAAGCGCCGCGCGGACCGCGCTGGGCTCGGTCACCCGCTCGGCGGCGACGCCCATAGATTGCGCCATGCCGACGAAGTCGATGGGCGGGTCCTCAAAGTCCATGCCGATATAGGTCTCGTTGCCGTGGAACGCCTTTAGGCGCTGCTTGATGATCCGGTAGCCCTGATTGTTGAGGATCACATAGGTGACCGGGACGCGCAGATGAGCCGCCGTCCATAGCGCCTGAATCGAGTACATTGCCGAGCCGTCACCGACCAGCGCGACCACCGGCCGTTCGGGCTGGGCGATCTGGACCCCTACAGCGGCCGGGAGCGCCCAGCCGATGCCGCCGCTGGCGAAGGAGTGGAAGTCGTAGCGATCGCGAAGCGGCAGGAACTGGAGCAGGTTCCAGCTCGTCGTCAGCCCCTCGTTCACCGTGATCGCGCCGTCCGGCAGCGCGTCCGCGACGGTCAGCATTAGCCAGTCGGACCGGATGGGCGTCGTTTCCGCATCCGACGCCAGCTCGCCGGCGCGCCGGGCGCGCTTCGCCGACCAGTTCTTATCTGCGACTGCCGCCAGCCGCTTGCTCGCGGTGTCGGCATGACCCGTCCGCGCGGCGATAACCGGGTTCAGCGCCAGGAGCGTCTCGCGGACGTCGCTGCGCACGGCCATGTCGGCGGGATAGTTTTTGCCCATCTCCCAGTCAAAGAGGCCGATTTGGACGATCGGCATCCCGTCGGGTAGTGGCTCGGTCTCACTCATCACCGACATGCGCAGGACGTCGGCGCCGATCACGACCAGCAGGTCGTAGTCCTTGAGGATGCCCCGAACTTCCTTTTGGTTGCGCGATAATGCGCCCATGAAGGCCGGATGCTCGGAGGGAAAGAAGGAGCCGTAGGCGGTCGTTTGCTGGAAGGCGGGCGCGCCGAGCAACTCGGCGAAGCGCGCAACCTGGTCAAGGGCATCGGAGGTGACCACCTCGTTGCCGGCGAGGATCACCGGGTTCTTCGCGGTCAGAAGCCGGTCGGCGAGCGCTTCCAGGCCGGCGTCGGTTGGGCGCATGGCGGTGTCCACGCGGGTGCGCGACCCGAGATCAATGCCCTTGCAGTCATTCAGAACGTCGCCCGGCAGCGAGATAAAGACAGGACCCGTCGGCGCGGTCATCGCGACCTTGCCGGCGCGGCGCATGATGCGCGGCAGGTCCTCAAGCCGGGTCACCTCGGTCGCCCACTTCACGACCGGGGTCGCGATGGGGACCAGCGGGTCGTAGAGCAGTGGCTCGGTCAGCCCGTGGCCGGTCTCCTGCTGGCCGGCGGTGATGATCATCGGCGTGTTCGTGAAGCGCGCGTTGTAGAGCGCACCCATGGCGTTGCCGAGGCCCGGCGCCACATGGACGTTGCACGCGGCGAGCCGCCCCGAGGCGCGGGTGTAGCCGTCAGCCATGGCGACGACCAACGATTCCTGGAGGCCGAGGACGTAGGACATATCGTCCGTGTAGTCCGGCATGGCGTCCATGATCGGAAGCTCGGTCGTGCCCGGGTTGCCGAACAGGTGGGTGACGCCCTCGTCGCGGAGCAGCGTCAGGAAGGCCGACGCGCCGGTGATCTCGTTCTGCATGACTGTTCCCCCAAACTGTCACGCGCAGTTTGCCGCGCGCAGGCCATACTAGACTGGTGGAACCGTGGTTCAAATCGGTGCGCTTCCTGATATGAAACCATGTGCGGGAAGGGGGGCGCTTCATGGAAACCAGTTACGACTACATCATCGTGGGAGCCGGATCGGCCGGTAGCGTGATGGCGGGCCGCCTATCCGCGGCGTCGCGCAACAGGGTGCTGCTCCTGGAAGCGGGGCAAGATACGCCGCCGGGCCGGGAGCCGGCCGACGTGCTCGATACCTATCCCATGTCCTACTACAACCCGGCCTACGCCTGGCGGGCGATCCGCGGCTACACCAGCCGGCGGGACAATTCCGCGGCGGGACCGTTCCGCCAGGGCCGGATCATGGGCGGGACGTCCTCGATCAACGGCATGGTCGCGCTGCGCGGCACGCCCGACGACTATGACGAGTGGGCCGCTCTCGGCGCCGAGGGCTGGAACTGGGAGAGCGTGCTGCCGCATTTCCGGCGGCTCGAGACCGATGTGGACAGCCCCGCCGACGACCCGCTGCATGGCAAGGACGGGCCGCTGCCGGTCCGTCGGGTGGCGCGCGAGGAATGGCCGCCCTTCGTGGGCGGCGTGGACACGTGGAGTCGGAACCGCCAGGTCGCACCGATCCACGACCTCAACGGCGACTTCCGCGAGGGGGTTGGTGCGCTGCCGCTCAGCCGCTTCCTCGACAAGCGCGCCTCCACCGCGATCTGCTATCTAGGTGCGGACGTGCGGGCGCGGGAAAACCTGACGATCGTCACCGACGCCCATGTCGAGGGCCTGGTGACGGACGGCACCCGGGTTACCGGGGTCACCGCGCGGATCGACGGCGCGTCGCAGAGCTTCATGGCGGGCGAGGTCATCGTCTGCGCCGGCGCACTGCAGTCCCCGGCGATGCTGCTGCGCGCGGGCATCGGGCCCGCGGCGGTGCTCGGGGAACTGGACATCCCCGTGGTCGCGGACCGGCCGGGGGTCGGCGCGAACCTACTGAACCACGCGGTGGTCTACCTAGTGGCGCAGCTGCGGCGCGATGCCGCCCAGTCGGCGGCTATGAAGTCCCACTCCACCGCTACCGAGCGCTTCTCGTCGGGCGTCGCGGGCTGTGGGCCGCTCGACATGAGCCTCTCGATCTCGAGCAAGGTCGGCTGGCATGCGCTGGGACGCCGGCTCGGCGGCCTGGTGCCGACCCTGCTCAAGCCGGCCTCCAGCGGCGACGTCACGCTGGCCCGGTCCGACGATGGCATCCAATCGGTGATCGAATTCAACTATCTCGACGACGACCGGGACCGCCAGCGCCTGGTCGGGGGCGTGCGCCGCGCGATCGACATCCTGCTGTCGCCGGAGGTGCGGCCGCTCTGGCACTGCGCCTTCGTGATTTCGCGGCCGAACAAGATGCGAGCGCTGAACGACATCAACGCATTCAACACCCTGCGCGCGCGCGTCCTCGCCGGCCTTTTCGACACCGTGCCGGCGGTCGGACGGCCTGTGCTGGCCGGCCTCTCGGAGCCCGGGGTCGATGTCAGAGCGCTGGCCGAGGACGCCGATGTGCTCGAGGAGATTGTCGGCAAGTCGATCGCGGGGGTGTTCCATCCGGCGGGCACCTGCCGGATGGGGGCGGCGGACGACCCGCGCGCGGTGACAGGTCCTGACGGGAAAGTTCATGGCGTCTCGGGCCTGCGGGTCGTCGATGCCTCGCTGATGCCCACGCTGCCGCGCGGCAACACCAACCTCCCGACCATCATGATGGCGGAGAAGATCTCGGCGGAGATGCTGGCTACCTGACCACGCGTTGCCGCGTTCATTCTGCGCACGGGTGCGGGAATTATCGGTTGCGTCCGGCGGTCTGCCTTTCTAACAATCGCCCCGCTGAATTTCGGGCGTTGCACGCCCTCATTGACGGGAGTTGAACATGGCCAAAGACATCAATGTCGTCGGCATCTGCGGCAGCCTCCGGGCCGGGTCGCTCAATCGCATGCTGATGAACAGCCTGCAGGACCTTGCGCCGGTGGGCATGACGATTACGGAAGCCCCGGGCATCGGCGACATCCCCCTGTTCAACGGCGACGTGCTGGCGGCCGACGGCGTTCCCGCTTCGGTCACGGCGCTGGCCGACGCGGTAGCGGCTGCCGATGGCGTCATTATCGTCACGCCCGAGTACAACTTCTCGGTCCCCGGCGGCCTGAAGAACGCCCTCGACTGGGTTTCGCGGCTGCCGGACCAGCCCTTCGCGAGCAAGCCGGTCGCGATCCAGACCGCGTCCCCCGGCCCGCTAGGCGGTGCGCGGGTGCAGTATCACCTGCGCCAGGTCCTGGTGTTCCTCGACGCGATGGTCATGAGCAAGCCGGAGGTGTTTGTCGGCCTCGCCGGGCAGCGCATCGATGCGGACGCCGGCCGGCTGACGGATGAGGATTCGCGGAAGTTCGTGGCCGCGCATCTGGAATCGTTCGCAGCCTATATCGGGCGCTACGGCGGCTAGCGCCGCCGATCGCCGCACTCAGGCGTCAGTAGGTCGCGCGCCCGCCCGACAGATCGAACACGGCGCCCGTCGAAAACGAATTTTCCGACGAGACAAGCCATGCCGTCATGGCCGCAATCTCCTCGACCGTAACGAAACGTCCACGTGGGATCTTCGACAGCATGTAGTTCACATGCTCTTCGGTCATCTGGTCGAACAGTGCCGTGCGCGCGGCGGCGGGCGTGATCGCGTTGACGGCGATGTCATGATCCGCCAGCTCCTTGCCGAGTGACTTGGTCAGGGCAATGACGCCGGCTTTCGCCGCGCTGTAGGCGGCGGCGTTGGGGTTGCCTTCCTTGCCCGCGACCGACGCGACATTGACGATCCGGCCCGACCCCGCGGCGATCATGTGCGGGACCACCGCCCGGCAGCAGTAGAAGGTGCCGCTCAGGTCGATGTCCACGACCCGGCGCCACTCCTCGACCGGGTATTCTTGGACCGGCGCGTTGGCCCCGGAGATGCCGGCATTGTTGACGAGAATGTCGATGGCGCCGCGCTTCGAGATGATGGTGTTCACCGCCGCCTCGACGGCATCCGAATCCGCCACATCGACGGCCTGCGCCGCGGCGTCCATCGCGCGGGCCGTGGCCCCGGCGGCCTCGAGGTCGATATCCCAGATCCAGACATCCGCGCCCGACGACGCGAGGCGTTCCGCGATTGCGCGGCCGATGCCCTGGGCGGCGCCCGTGACGATGGCGGTGCGCCCGGCGAGATCGATCTGGTTCATGACGCTCATTCCCTGGATGACGTGGGGGCTGGATGTATCGGGTCCGCGCGCCATTTGGCGAGCTGAATATCCGCAAAGGTGCATATCATGAAATGACGGCTGGCTCACGACGCGGTGCGGCTGCGCCTCGCGAAAACACCAAAAACGGGTTTCATGATTCATTAAACAACCAAGGCAAGAATACTCCGGCACAATCAATGCGGGTGAAACGCAACCCTGTTCTTGTTCAGGATGATAACCAGTGGCTCAGGTGCTGATATTCAAAGCGCCAGACATCGTGCGGTTCGATCACCGGTTCTTCACATCCTTCCCGGATGCGTGCTTCCGGCTCGACTAGGATGAGGACGTTCCGGTCTACGCCTTCTGGCTCGGCCAGCGGCAGGTTGCGCTGCCGTTCGCGGGCATCAAGCGCAAGTTCGGCATTCGCGAGTGCGCCCATGGCGCCATCATGCTCAACACCATCGCGCGCGGGGATTTGCGAAGCGGCGGCGAGAGACTATGCTCGCGCCCATGAGTGCGCAGACGCCCCCGAATTCCGCCAAAATGCCGGCACCCCTCGCCCTGCACCGTGAGACCGTGCAGCCCGAATGGATCGACTATAACGGGCACATGAACCTGGCCTACTACATGCTGGCGTTCGATCATGCGACCGATGTGTTCTTCGATTTCGTCGGGCTGGGCGAGGCCTATCTGAAGGCTAACAACGCCTCGACGTTCACGCTGGAGGGGCACATCACCTACGATCGCGAGCTCATGGCCGGCGCGCCCATGCGGTTCGAGACCCAGCTGCTCGCCCACAACGCGAAGCGGCTTCACTACATCCACTTCATGTATCACGCCGAGGAGGGGTATCTCGCCTCGACGAACGAACTGATCAGCCTGCATGTGGACATGACGGCGCGCCGCTCCGCCGCGATGCCCGGCGAGATTGTCGCCCGCCTCGACGCGGTCGCGGCGAGCCATGATAAGCTGCCGCGTCCGGAACAGGCCGGGAGGGTCATCTCCATTGCCCGCTAGTTCGTCTGCTAACGCATCCCTCGAGACAAGCGTGAACGCGCGAATCAGGGGTCACAGGCACATCGGCACCGTTCGCGAGATCGCCGAGCGCTGGGGGCTCGCGGCGCGCCTCTCTCGCGCCGCCGACAAGGGGCCGGCGTTTCGCGAAATGCTCGACTGCGCCGTCATCGTCAGCCGCCGGGCACGAACGCTGGCGGGCGCGGCCTATGCCGCCGAGCGGCGGATTGTCCTGAACGCCAGGTTGCTGGAAAGCGGGTGCGAGGAAGATCGCGACGCAACCTTTCTGCACGAGTGCGCGCATGTGCTCGCGGACCTGTTTCACGAACGGCCCTGCCGGCACGGCGCGTGCTGGCGCGAGATGATGCGGCTTCTCGGCGAGGTGCCGAACGTACGCCACCGCATCCCGTACCTGTCGCGCGAGGCCAATGCGAAGATCATCTGGCGCTGCACGAGCTGTGCACAGGCCTATCATTATGTGCGCCAGCCGCGCCGCAAGATCGCGGATTGCTACTGCGCCGATTGCGGGCCGGAGCGTGGGCGCCTGCGCGAGGAACCCCCGGAATGAATACCTCACGGCCCGATGGCGGCGGTACGGCGACCGAATTGCGGATTGTCGTCTGGCAGTTCGTTCGCATCATGGTGCAGCTTGAGACAGCGGCGCGCGCGCGCGATCGGGCGAAGGCACCTTCCGTCTATGGCGACTGGCGCCCGGCCTGGACGGAAGTCGACCGGACGCTCACGCGACTGGGCGAGAGCGATGTAGAGGCCTTTTCGGACCTGATGATGAATCAGGAGGTGGTCCTGCGGACGCGCGACCGTTCGCAGATGAACGAGGTCACCCGCGCGATCGAGAATGTCATCAACCAGTTCGATCAGGAAATCCGTGCCGTGCGCGGCGACGCCGCTGCGGAGGAGGAGCTGCGATTCGAGCGCCGGGAGCTCAACGTGCTGCTCAAGAAGCTGCGAAAGATGGGGCGTGGCGCCGGAGCGGCGCGTGGTGCGCGGTCCGGCGGCGGGCGCAGTCCGAAACCGTCTAGTCCGCCGCGTCGCGGCCGCGGTCGGAAAGGCTAGCCGCGAAGGCCTCGACCGCTTCCTCGAGAGTCCGAGAGCGATCCGCGGTCTCGCGGGTCTCGGATGCAAGAGAAGACTGCGCCAGCAGGTTGAAGATATCGGCCGCGCCCTCGTGGATGCGCGGTGTCAGGCCCACATCCGCGAATGTGCGTGCGATCTCCAGCATCTCGCCGGCCCAGCGGTCCGCGTCGGCCGCCAGCCACGGCACGTGACCCGCGATCCGCGCCAGCATCTGCGGCTGGGCGTCGGTGAGTTCCCGATGCAGTTCGGCGGACAGGCCGAGCTGTGCCGCCCCGATCATCACGAGAGCCTCCAGCGTCATGCCGCCCTTGTTGAGGGCCGCGTAGCACATTTTGATCGCAGAGGCCCGGCCGACGCCGCCGTCGAGCGTGCGGACAATCAGGTCCGGGCGTTCGAGGATCTGCAGGCGTTCCGGACGTTTCCCGCTGACGTAAAGCCGTGGCGGGTTCTTGCGGCCCGGCGGCATCCCGATGATGCCGCCATCGAGATAGTCGCCGCCAACGCCCCCGATGATGTTCGCGATTTTCTGGCTCGTTGCCGGGGCAATCGCGTTGCAGTCCGCGAACAGCGGTTTGGCGCCGGTAGATGTCATCAAGGCGGCCACGTCCGTCGCGAATCCGGCGGCCGCAGCGGGTGGCATGACCGACATCACGAGATCGGATACCGTGACGAGAGACGCCAGGTCGCCGATATCCTCGATGCCTCCCTTGGCCGCCAGTGTTCGGGATCGTTCGCTGCGCCCCTCGAGCGCCGTGACGACCCGGAATCCGCCTTCGCGCAGGGTCTGGCCGACGGCGTGTCCCATGTCGCCCGTGCTCACGAGACCGATTGTGCCGATCGTCATAGGCAATGCCCCCGGAAGTTGCCGCCATGATTGATTTTCGCGGCACGGCACGCTTACATCGCCGCCATCCTATCATCGCGGTATCGGAACGGGGGAAGAGATGGCATCGGACAGGTTGGTGGAGCCCGCGTGGCTCGAGGAACATCTCGAAGACCCGAACGTCGTGGTCCTTGAGTTTGACTGGACAGGAACGGACTCCTACGACGCCTGGCACATCCCGGGCGCACACGGTTTTTTCTGGAAGGATTTCCTGTGGGACGACGAGATTCGCGATTTCCCGTCGCCGGAACTGTTCGCCGAGCGCTGCGGGGCGCTGGGGATTTCTAACGATACGACCGTCGTCTGCTATGGCGACCCTGTGCAATTCGGCACCTACGGCTGGTGGGTGTTCACCTATCTCGGTCATCCCGATGTGCGCCTGCTGAACGGTGGGCGCGAACTGTGGGAGAAGGAGGGGCGCCCGACCACGACCGACGTGCAGACACCGACACACGCGATGTACACGCCGGGTACGGGACGGAACGATCATATGCGCGCGCGCTTCACGGATATCCTCGAGCGGCTCGACGATGTGAAGGCCGGCGGCGGGACAACGCTCATCGATCACCGATCGCCCGAAGAGTACAACGGTGAGCGGGTCAACATGGTCGGTGCGCCGGATGTCGGCGCGGAGCGCGCGGGACGCATCCCCGGCGCGAAGCACCTTTTCTTCGACGAACTGCTCAACGACGATATGACCTTCAAGAACGAAGCCGCGCTGCGTGGCCTGCTGGAAGGGGTCGGGGCGGCGCCCGACAAGGAGGTGATCTCCTACTGCCGCCTGAGCCATCGCGCGACGCTGGCCTATTTCACCATGACCCAGCTGCTCGGCTATGAGAATGTGCGCAGCTATGACGGGTCCTGGACCGAGTGGGGTAGTCTCGTCGGCGTGCCGATCGAGAAGTAGCTCGCGGAAACGCATGTCGGGTCGCAATGACCTGGTAAACCTGTGAAACGGAGTGTGAAGAGATGAGTTTGAGCGGACCGGGTGTCGAGAAGTACCCGCATATCTTCGAAGCCGGCGAAATTAGGGGTGTCAAACTGGCAAACCGCTGCATCGTCTCCCCAATGACGCGCACCAGTGCGACGGAGGACGGGATCGTCACCGACCAGATGGCCGAGTATTACGCCCGTTTCGCGCGTGGCGGCTGGGGCATGGTCATGACAGAAGGCGTCTATATCGATCTCAAATACAGTCAGGGTTATACATTCCAGCCCGGGATCGCGACGGACGAACAGGCGGAGAGCTGGCGCAAGGTCGTGGATGCCGTTCATGCCGAGGGCGTTCCGATCTTCATGCAGATTTTCCATTGCGGTGCGATCAACCAGGGCAACAACTGGGTCGAGGGATCGGTCTCCGCATCTGCCGTGACGCCGGTCGGCGAGCAAATTCCGCGCTATCGCGGCGCCGGTACCGGTTTCCAGACACCGCGCGAGATCACGCGTGACGAGATGGCCGAAGTCGTCGAGAGCTACGGCGCGGCTGCCCGACGCGCGGTCGAGATCGGTTTTGATGGGATCGAGGTGCACGGCGCCAATGGCTATCTGCCAGATCAGTTCCTGACCGTGCACACAAACCTGCGCGAAGACGAGTATGGCGGCCCGATCGAGAACCGTGTGCGCTATCACTGCGAGGTAATGCAGTCGGTCCGCGACGCGGCGCCCGACGTTCCTGTTGGCGTGCGCATCTCCCAGACGAAGGTCAACGATCTCACGTATGTCTGGCCGGGCGGCGACGAAGACGCAAAGGTGGTGTTTCCCGCGATCGCAGCGACCGGTATCGACTACTTCGATTGCAGCGCCCATCTGGGACTTGACCATGTCTTCGGGACCGACCATTCCCTGTCGGGGCTCGCGCGGCGTTACTCGGGCCTGCCGACCTTCGCGAACGGAAAGCTACACGATCCGTCGGCGGCCGACCGCGCGATTGTCGAGGAGGAGGGCGATTTCGTCGCCATTGCCAAGGGCGCGCTGGCCGACCCCGAATGGCCACAGAAGATTGCGGCGGGCGACGAACCGGTACCCTTCAGCCCGGGGATGGTCATGCCCTTCGCGACCATCGACTGCTACCAGGATTACTGGCGGGCGAACCCGACGGGAATTCCAGCCGAGGCCATCGCCGCTCGGGATGGCGTCGAGAGCTGATCACCGGACGAATGTCACGGAATGGAAAGGGGTGCCCTGAGGCGCCCCTTTTGCGTTCCCGACCGTCCGCTCACTCGGCCGCGTCGCGCCCGTCCTCGACGCCGGCCTCGAAGCTGACGCCGATGCCACGCAGCTTCTCGAGGGTCTCGTCGCCGAACTTCTCGGCGAGCCGGTCGGCCTCGATCTGCGGGTGGTCGATGTCATTGAAGGCTTCCTCGGAATCGCCGTTGATCCAGACCAGAAGGCGGGCCGTCTCGTCGCTGACATTCTCGAAGCGTCGTACCACGCCCGGCGGCACCGCGATCATGTCGAGAGGGTCGAGGAAAAGCTCGTTCTCGCCCTCGTCGCCCCACTGAATCTTGAAGCGCCCGTTCAGGCAGAAGAAGGTCTCCCGGGTGAACTGGTGCGCGTGGAGGAGAGGGCCGTCGCCGGGCGGACACTCGGCGATGATGACGCTCATCTTGTCCTCGGTCATTACGGCGGGGTGCTGGGCCATGGGCCCCCCCTGGTTCTCCGGCGACATCAGCAGGTAAAGCGTGCGCGCGGTCATCATCTCGTAGACTTCCTGCGGGATGCCCACTTCCGCGTCGTAGCTGCTGCTTTGCGGCTTCAGCTTTTTGAAGCGTGCGACGCGCGCCTCCATTTCCTCGGGCGTGAAGTTCTTGGTTTTCATCGATGTCCCCCTCGTTTTTCGGCTGGGCGTTCGCCGCATCCTCGTTCGGTTGGACGAAATCCTAATACAAAGCCCGAAACACCGGGAGTCGCGATCCTACTTTTGCTGCTATGCGCCGGCGCGATATCCGGTTCCGGCGCTTTCTACTCGAAGCGTGTCTTCGCGCCGGGCTGAAAATTATGCCAGGCGAACCAGTAGGCGATGTACCACGGCAGGCGGGGCAATGTTCGCCGTCTTCGGTGACGAGGGCCGCTTCGGTGATCCGCCAGTTGCCGCCGGTCGAGACGAGGCTCCTCGGTTCGCTGGAATGCGCGCCAAACGGGCGGCCACCGGCCTGTATGTGAGTCACCGCCTGTGCAATAGTTCCGGCGTTAATCGCGGGGGGAGCACTCCAGGTGCGTGAGTTCGTCTACGAAGCCCTGCCGGGCCGCGTTGTGTTCGGGCTTGGCAGCCTCGACCGGCTGGCCAACGAGGTCGTACGCCTCGGCGTCGACAAGGTGTTGGTCCTGTCCACTCCCCAGCAACGCGACCAGGCCGAGGACGTCGCCCAACGGCTTGGCGACAAGTCCGCCGGCGTTTACGACAGGGCGGAAATGCATGTGCCGGTCGAAGTGGCCCTGGCGGCGCGCGAGGAGGCCCAGCGGCTCGGCGCGGATGCCTGTGTTGCCGTCGGGGGTGGTTCCACCATTGGTCTCGGCAAGGCCATCGCGCTCGAATTCGGCCTGCCGATCATCGCCGTGCCGACGACCTATGCCGGATCCGAAATGACCCCGATCTGGGGACTGACCGAGGATGGGATCAAGAAGACTGGCCGGGACAACAAGGTTCTGCCCGCGACGGTCGTCTACGACCCCAACCTGACGCGCACCCTGCCGGTCCACATCGCGGCTCCGAGCGGCATGAATGCGATCGCGCACTGCGTCGAGGCAATGTACTCGGAGACCGCCAACCCCGTTGTCTCGATGATGGCCGAGGAGGGCGTAAGGGCGCTCGCGCGGGCTCTGCCGGCCGTGGTGCGTGACCCCGACGACATGGATGCGCGCACCGACGCGCTCTACGGCGCCTATTTGTCGGGCGCGTCGCTCGGGGCGGTGGGCATGGCGCTCCACCACAAGCTCTGTCATACGCTGGGCGGCAGCTTCAGCCTGCCCCACGCGGACACCCACACGATCGTCATTCCGCACGTCACGGCGTACAACATCGATGCGGCGCCCGATGCGAAGGAACGGCTGTCGCGCGCGCTCGAAACAGAC
Organism: Rhodospirillaceae bacterium; assembly: GCA_038132575.1. Lineage (GTDB taxonomy): Bacteria > Pseudomonadota > Alphaproteobacteria > UBA6615 > UBA6615 > UBA8079. The sequence continues at coordinate 3,497 of JAYPRP010000052.1, read as the reverse complement.
GCGCCGGCGGGCGTGCTGTTCGACCTGGCCGAGGCGATCGGTGCCAAGCTCGCCTTGCGCGACCTGGGCATGACCGAGGACGACCTCGATCGTGCCGCCGACATTGCAACCGAAAACCCGTACTACAATCCTCGCCCGATCACGCGCGAAGGTATCCGGGCACTGCTCGACGATGCCTTCCACGGACGCCGACCGACGGCCTGAATGACAGGAGAATAACGATGCCCGAAGCCTTTATCTGTGATGCCGTGCGTACGCCTTTCGGTCGTTATGGCGGTTCGCTATCAAGCGTTCGCACCGATGATCTGGGCGCGATCCCGATGACGGCGCTTAAGGAGCGCAACCCGGGCGTGGACTGGGAGAAGGTGGACGAAGTCTATTACGGCAACGTCAACCAGGCGGGCGAGGATAACCGCAACGTGGCGCGCATGTCGCTGCTGCTTGCCGGCTACTCGCCGGAAGTTCCGGGTGCGACAGTAAACAGGCTGTGCGGCTCGGGGCTCGAAGCCCTCACGGCGGCTGCGCGGGCGATCCGCACGGGCGAAGCGAATCTTATTGTTGCCGGCGGCGTCGAGAGCATGTCGCGCGCACCCTTCGTCATGCCCAAGGCCACCAGCGCCTTTTCCCGGTCGAACCAGGTCGAGGACACGACTATCGGCTGGCGCTTCGTCAATCCGAAGATGAAAGCGGAGTATGGGATCGATTCGATGCCCGAGACAGCGGAGAATGTGGCGGAGGAGTTCCAGGTCTCGCGTGCCGACCAGGATGCGTTCGCATACCGGTCCCAGGCGCGTACCAAGGCAGCCCTCGAGAACGGCCGGCTGGCGAAGGAGATTGTCCCGGTGTCCGTCAAGCAGCGGCGCGGCGATACCGTCATCGTCGATACGGACGAGCATCCGCGGCCGGACACGGACCTCGACACGCTGGCGAAGCTGCCGACACCATTCCGCGAGGATGGCAGCGTGACCGCCGGCAATGCGTCGGGGGTGAACGATGGCGCCTGTGCCATGATCATCGCCTCGGAAGAGGCCATCGAGAAATACGGCCTGACGCCGATGGCTCGGATCGTCGGCACGGCCACCGCGGGCGTGGCGCCCCGGATCATGGGGTTCGGCCCGGCGCCGGCGACCCACAAGCTACTGGAACGACTGGGACTCAAGATCGGCGACATCGACGTGATCGAGCTGAATGAGGCCTTCGCAGCGCAGGCGCTTGCCGTGACCCGCGACCTTGGCGTCGCGGACGATGCCAAGCATGTCAATCCGAACGGCGGGGCGATCGCGCTTGGCCATCCGCTAGGGGCGAGCGGGGCCCGGCTGGCGACGACCGCGGCCTACGAGCTGCAGGACCGCGACGCCCGCTATGCGCTGTGCACCATGTGCATCGGCGTCGGGCAGGGCATCGCGACGGTACTGGAACGCGCGCGCTAGGGACGAAGAGGCGCAGCGTGATGAAACCGACGATTGCGCGAACGCTGGCGGTGGGGGCGCTCGGGCTTGTGCTCGCGACGGGGTGGGTCTCCGCCGCGGGCAAGGTCATCGGGCTGAAGCCCGAGATGCCACAACCCGCGGTGTCCGACCTGAAGCCGGCGCTCGCGGTCACTTAATATTTCCACAAGTTCGACGACACGCGCGAAATCCTCGACTGGGCCAAGTATCGCGAGGGCGTGCCTGGCGAACCAATTCTGATCCTCGATTATTTCGTGGGCGACGAGAGGTGCTGACCAGCGGCCGAACCGATTTCGTGGGCGCGGACATTCGAGGTTATATGTATTTTCCCGTCGCCGGGACCTACACCATCGCGATGCACTCCAACGACGGCGTGGACCTCAAGATCGGCGGGAAGCGCTTGGTGTGTGACCCGGGTGTGCACAGCGACCGCTTCTCGCACCTTGTGCCGGTCGAGATCACAGAACCGGGATGGTATCCGCTCCATCTTCTCTACTTCGAGAAGCAGATCACTGCGACGGTCGAACTCTACTGGCTCAAGCCGGGCGATACGGGTCAACTCGATCTCGTGCTGGAAGAGGCGTTCGGCCATCGGCCAGGCGAACATCCCGGCAGCTAACGCCCGCCGCCGTCACGGCTGCGAATCGACCACCAGGTCTTCCTCATTGAACGTGAGCAGCGCATCCGCGTGGTGTGCCACGTCGTCCACAAAGAGCTGCCGTGTCAGACCCTGCACGAGGCGAGGCACGCCGTAGCGCATGGCCGTTGCCGAGGCGGCGGATAGGCCGAGGCTCGGCTTCGTGCCCAGCGAGAAGCAGTGGATATGGTGCAGCCATGGTGCGGCACCCGCGGTCTTCTCGGTGAAGGCGAAGGACTTGTCGAGATACGGATAGGTGCCCATCGGCGCCCAGTCCTCGCTCTCTGGCGGTGTGTAACGGTCGCGCCACAGGGCGATCTCGCCCGCGATCGCGGAGGTCTCGATGCGCAGGCTGAAGTCGTTGGCGAAGCCGGTGGCGGCGATGACAAAGTCGGCGCGAATCGTCGTACCGGCGGCGGTCTCGATGACCACGTCGTCATCTTCCATCCGCGCCGCGACCACGCCCGCACCCTCGTGCATCCGAAACCCCGCCTGCCGGTGCGCCCGGTCGAATGCATCCTGGGGCGGGGGCTGGTTGCTGCGCATGACATGTACCATCAGCCGCCAGCGGGTGGCGTCGTCCAGGTCCTCGAAGTGCTTGAGCCATGCAACGCTGTCGATCGGCTTGTGTGCGTTCACCCGCGGCACCTCGTCGCGCCGGACCAGCAGGTCCGCGCGCGCGGCACCGGCTTCCAGGGCCGCCGCCGCGGCGTCGAATCCGCCCGCATTCGCGCCAATCACGATGACCCGCTTCCCTGCGAATGCATCCAGGTCGAGTTCGGTGTTGGCTTGCGCGTATCGGTCTGTCGGCAGGTTCTCGGTGAGAATCTCCGGGATGTGCCAGACGCCGCAGCCCTCGAGCCCGTTGGCCAGCACCACTTCGCGGGCGAGCAAGGCTCCGTCGTGTCCGTTCGGGCCGGTCGCGGAGACCGGCACGTGGATCAGGCTGGCGGGATTGTCTGGCTCGATGGGGACGATGGGGCCCACCTCGGTCTCGTTCCAGACCGGCAGCTCCAAGACCTCCCGGTACCAGTTGAGGTATGCCTGCCAGTCAGTGCGCGGGATGCGGACGAGCGCCTCCCATGCATCCGCTCCGTAGCGCGCGGTGTACCAGGCGCGCGGGGTAAGGGAGGGAATGCCGAGCGCGGGACCCGTGATGTCCTTGTGGGTGCGCAGCTGGCGCATGCGAGCGTAGTTCAACCAAGGACCCTCGCGACCCGCCGGGTTCCGGTCGATGGCGAGGGTGTTCGTCACTTTCTCGCGACCGAGCGCGAACAACGTCCCGAGACCGCTCTGCCCCGCGCCGATCACGAGGACGTCGTAGACATGCTCCCCCGACGCTGTTCGGCGTGGCGGCACCCATACCGTCTTGGGGTGATCGAGCAGGGCCATCTCATGGCGTACGCGTGCTT
>JAYPRP010000051.1:15062-17972 GCA_038132575.1 Rhodospirillaceae bacterium | reverse complement strand
CGTCCCGTCTGTTTTGGGATGATCCCGATAGGGCGCGGCTTTGGGGGAAGCACGGAACGTCATGCCGGTTATGGCGACACCCAGCGCAAGCAGGACATGGACAGCGATTAACTCGCCATACCAAAACCAGACACTGGCGGCCGTGCAGAATATCGAGGTCCACATGAGGCTAAGCACCACCATCACCTGGAACCGCTGTGCCGGCGGTAGGGTCTTAAGCGGATTTTGATCCGAGTCCATGATGGATCGATAGAGTTCGTTCATTGGTGATCTCCGTTGTAAGCGCAGTTTGTACGGTCAGCGGGAAATTACAGATCAACGATTGCGTGCATCACATGCCCGGGACGGGCAGGAGGAATGCGCATGACGCACATCTGGACAGGATCGGCGACCGTATTAGTTCCAGATCAAACCAAACAAGGAATAGAACGATGTATGCGTTTCTCTGCAGAGTGGGTCAGAAAATCTTCGAGAGCCGTCGCCCGGACGAATGGACTCGCGGCGCAGGCGCTTAGAAGAGCTACCTCTTGCAAAAACGCCCGGTCTCTACCGGGCGTTTTTCGTTTTCGGATATGCGGCGTTCTGTCGCCGTCCAGTGTTCTTCTCGCGACGTATCTACGGCAAACGCAATTGCAGGAGAATTTTCCATGAAGTTGATGCGTGTTGTTTTAGTAACGCTGCTGTTTGCTCTCCCGGTCCCGGCTGTGGCGGCGGACGTCTCCGTGGAGATGCTCAACAAAGCTGCGGATGGCAAGGAGCGGAATGTTTTTGCTCCGGCGCTCATACGAATCGAGCCCGGCGATACGGTCACCTGGGTCTCTAGGGATCGGGGTCATAATGTCGAATTCGTTAGGGGTGCGGTACCGGATGGCGTGGAACCCTTCCGCTCGGTACTCAGCAAGGACGCGAGCTACACGTTCACTGAGCCGGGTGTGTATGTCTACAAGTGCACGCCGCACTATGGCATGGGCATGGTCGGCTTAGTTGTCGTCGGCGAGCCGGTGAACCTGGCGGACGTTCAGGGCAAGAAATATCCGGGCAAGGCGAAGAATCGCGTCTTGGAACTTCTGGACTCGCTGAGCTAGCGTGCCCGGGCGTCGCCGGTTCTAGCTCGGCGGGCGGCGCCATTTCCCGGACATCATGAAGCTTGCGGCGCGGGCCGACGAACTCGATTGGCGGCCGTTCTGGGATGGGGTCGGGCTTCTCCAAATCTACGGCACCATCAGAGCGCCGGGGCCGTCGGGCTGCCTGTCGCGTTTCGAACCGGGCGCCAAGGCGCTGCGCCACGTGAACACCGACTTCGAACACATCGTTGTCCTTGATGGCGGGTAGATGGATGACCGCGGTCATTATACCACCGGGACGGTGCTCATCAGCCCGCCGAGCACTGACTACGCGATCGTCAGAGAGGAGGGGTGCATCGTTCTCGCGATTAACAAGGCTCCCGTCAGCTTCTCTTAGAGATTTGTTGGTGGGTCTAGCGTGCCAGCCGCAGCAGGATTGCTCCCGACAGCGTGACGATGGTCGCGACCACCTTGGCGAGGTTGAGTCGTTCCTTCAGGAAAAACACCCCGATCAGGAGCGCTGCGATGATGCTCGTCTCTCGTAGCGCGGTGACCAGCGCGATCGGTGCCTGGGTGAATGCCCACACGACCAGCGCATAGGCGGCGAAAGAGGCAGGACCGCCGACGAGGAACGTCCGGCGTCCCTCGGTCGAGACCCGCGACAGGAGCCCCGGCTTTGTCACCCGCATGCATAGCACGCGCGCGGGGTGGACAGCGCCCGCCGCGCGCCTAGATTCACGCGGATGCGTTGCGCCTTCTCCCGCTTTGTCGAAGATTGGGCGCACCAACACCAACAGGAAAGCAGCACGCGATGGCTACCGACCCGACCTATACCCCGCCGAAAGTCTGGACCTGGGAGACCAACGAGGAGAGCCGCTGGTCCAACCTCAACCGGCCCATCGCCGGGGCGACCCACGAGAAGGAACTGCCGCGCGGCGAACACCCGCACCAGCTCTACTCGCTGGCCACCCCGAACGGCGTCAAGGTGACCGTCCTGTTCGAGGAGTTGCTGGCGCTCGGCAAGACCGAGGCCGAGTACGATGCCTGGCTGATCCGGATCGGTGATGGCGAGCAGTTCGGCAGCGGCTTCGTGGCGGTGAACCCCAATTCGAAGATCCCGGCGCTGATGGACTATTCGACCCCGACTCCGACCCGGGTGTTCGAGTCCGGCGCGATCCTGCTCTATCTGGCGGAGAAATTCGGTGCCTTCGTTCCCACCGAGCCGTCCGCTCGCGCGGAGTGCCTGTCCTGGCTCTTCTGGCAGATGGGCAGCGCCCCCTATCTGGGCGGCGGCTTCGGCCACTTCTATCACTACGCCAACAACAAGTATGAGTACCCGATCGACCGGTTCGCCATGGAGGTGAAGCGGCAACTCGACGTGCTCGACCGCAACCTGGCCGAACGGCATTTCCTGTGCGGCGACGACTACAACATCGCCGATATCGCCACCTATGCCTGGTACGGGAACCTGGTCCTGAACAACCAGTATGAGGCCGCCGAGTTCCTTGATGTCGCGTCCTACACCAACGTCGTGCGCTGGGCGGAGGAGATCCAGGCGCGCCCGGCCGTGCAGCGCGGGCGCCGGGTCAACAAGACGTCGGGCCCGGAGGAACTCCAGGTCCACGAGCGCCACGCGGCCAGCGACATCAGCTAGCTGTGATCGGTTGACGGTCCGGGGGAAATCCCCGACGCTGCGGCCTTCCTTCGATGCGAGGCCGGGCAGACTCCAATGATCGATATGTTAAGCGAACGGCTGGAGGGTCCCGATGTCTGGATGGGCGAGGACCTCCAGGAGCGGGATGACTGGATCATCCGCCTTGAGGCCGGCGATATTGCCGAAATCGAT
>JAYPRP010000051.1:0-14402 GCA_038132575.1 Rhodospirillaceae bacterium | reverse complement strand
CACTCGGTGGCCGAGCGTCCGGAGATGCGCCTGACGATGATGTTCGAGCCGGGCGACATGCAGTTCATCAACAACCACACGACCCTGCACGGGCGTTCGCCGTTCGACGACTGGGAGGCGCCAGATCGCAAGCGCCTGTTGCTGAGGCTCTGGCTTGCGGTCGACGATGCGCGGCGGCGGCCGCTGTCCCCTCTGCTCGACGAGCGATACCACTGGGTGGAGACCGGCGGCATCCCCCGGCGCGACAGCGCATGAAGGGGCGACGCCAGGCGCCGGACACTTACCCTTCGAGAACCGCCTTCACCGCGTCGCGTTCGCGCATGCGCGCGAGCCAGGTGGTGACGTTGCCCGCTGTCGCGAGAATCTTCTCGCCCTCCGGCGTCATCGACAGATAGTCGAGGGCGGGCATGTGGAAGAAGTCCGCGAGTGTCGCGTCGCCGCCCGCGAGGTAGGGGCTGTCGGCGAGCCCGGCGTCGAGGACGGCGATGGCCTTCTCGGCGTCCGGGATTCCGGCCGCGATCAGCGCCTCGTCCGACGGGTCGCGCAGCAGCCGCTGGATGACGATCTTGCGCAGCACCGGCGGGTCCACATGGGCGTTGTAGACGGAGATCCACTGATCCATCAGGGCCCGTCCCGCGGGGTCGGCCGGCTGGAGCGCGGGGCCGTCGAATGCCTCGTCGATGTAGCGGGTGACGGCGAGGGTCTCGTAGAGCCGGACGTCGCCATGGGTGAGCGCGGGCAGCTTGCCCCAGGGGTGGCGCTCAAGCTGCTCCGGCGTCTGCGGCAGCGCGGGGTCATGGGTGTACTCGACGCCCTTCTCGGCGAGGGCGATCCGGGCGGTGCGCACATAGTTGCTGCGCGGCGCGCCGTGCAGAATGAGTTCGGGCATGATTGTCTCCTGACCTGATCGACCGAACCTAACACCAAAAAGCGGCGCACGTTGCCCTCGTCCCGCGTCGGCCTTACTGTCCCGCCTCCGGAGACACGTGCACGAGAGCAGGGACGAGTCATGGCCGAGAATGTGAACGCGAAAGCCGCCGCGCCGGACCGGGTCGTGGTGATCGGCGCGGGCGGGTTCGTCGGCTCGGCGATCGTGAACGCCACGCGGGATCGCGGCTTCCCCGTGCTGCCTCTTGGCCGGGGCGAGGTCGATCTCCTCGCGGACGGCAGCGGCAATGCCCTGAAGGGGCTGCTCGCGCCCGGCGACGCGGCGGTGTTCGTCTCGGCGCTGGCGCCCTGCAAGGATTACGCGATGTTCGAGGCGAACATCCGCATGGCGAAGAACGCGCTGGATGGCCTCACCGGTGCGTTCCTGTCGCAGCTCCTCTACATCAGCTCGGATGCGGTCTACAGCGACAGTGACGATGCGCTCACGGAGACGTCGGTGACGGCACCCGATAATCTCCACGGCCAGATGCATGTGGCCCGCGAGCTGATGTTCTCGGCCGCGCTGGCGGAGGCGAGCCCCGACACGGTCTTCGCGAGCCTGCGCCCGACGCTTATCTACGGCGCGGACGATCCCCACAACGGCTACGGGCCGAATCGTTTCCGGCGGCTCGTTCAGGCGGGCGAGCCCGTCGCGCTGTTCGGCAACGGCGAGGAGCGGCGCGACCATGTCAGCGTCCTCGACGTGGCTGAGCTTGCGGTACGGATGCTCGAACGGCGAACGGCCGGGGCGCTCAACGCGACGACCGGACGGGTCGCCTCGTTCCACGAACTGGCCGAGATGACCATCGGCTTCGGCGATGCGGAGATCGCGATCGAGAACCTGCCGCGCTCGGGCCCGATGCCCCATAATGGCTACCGGCCGTTCGACCCGGCGGAGGTGCAGCGCCTGTTCCCCGACTTCGAATTCACCGAGCTGGAGGCGGGGCTGCGCGCCGCCTTCGACGCAACGAGCGGCGAGAACGCATAAGAGGGAGAGCCGAGATGCCCACCTATTTCACCCATATCGACGACGTGACACCCGAGAAGATGGACGCCGGCGACGGCTGGCTCATCACCGAGTTCCGGCTGCCCTTCAGCGAGCGCCAGGGGCTGGGGACCACCATGTTCCACGCCCGCTTCAATCCCGGCGCGGTGCACAAGAAGCACCAGCACGAGAATTGCGAGGAGATCTACTGCATCATCAGCGGCGGCGGCATCGCGGGCGCGGGCGGTGCGACGGAGGAGGTCGCGGCGGGCCATTTCCACTATGTCCCGGCGGCCACCGAGCACTGGCTCGCCAACGAGAGCGCGGACGAGCCCATCGTCGTCGTCGGCTGGTATCTCGGCGCGGGCAGCGTCGCCGCCACGGGCTATGTGTATATGGGCGATGTCACGGAGGCCGACATCGCGGGGCCGCATGACGGCTACGACGTCGGGTCGCTGGTGAACCATGCGGACGTCGCGCCGGCGGATATGAGCGCGATCGACGGCTGGGGCGGGAGCGAGTTCCGCGCCTGTCTCGGCGCCGCCCAGGGGATCGGCCACACGGCGTCGCGCGCGGTGTATCGGCCCGGCGAAAGTTTCAAGCCGCATCGGTTCGCGAACGCCGATGCGTATTACATGGTCGCTGCGGGTGCGGGGCGCGCCGGGGTCGGTGACGAGGTCGCAGCCCTGAGCGTCGGGTCCTGTGTCCACGCGCCGGCGGGCACACTCCACTGGTTCGAATCGGCCGGCGACGAACCGCTTGCCGTGATCGGCCTGCAGGAGGGCACGGGTTCCCTCGCGGCCGCCGGGTTCGAGGCGGGCGGAGAGATCCCCGCCGCCGGGTAGGCGATCAGCCGGTCGGGGTCAGGCAGGCGCGCATCGACGTCGCCATGTTCCGCATCAGCGTGAAGTAAAGTTCGGGTCCGTCGGGGATGCCGGTGCCGAGCGGGTCGAGCACGCCGGACTTGGCCGCCGTTCCCTCTGTCACGACGGTCACCAGCCGGGGCGTGAACTGGGGCTCGGAGAAAACGCATGTCGCGCCGAGTTCCTCGACCTTGTGACGGATATCGACGACGCGTTCCGCGCCGGGAATGACCTCCGGGCTGACGGTGATGGAACCAGCCGCGTTCAGATCGAAACGGCGTTCGAAGTGCTGGTAGGCGTCGTGGAACACGATAAAGGGGCGCTCGTGGACGGGCTCCAGGGTCTGGTGGAGCTCCGCTGACAGGCCGTCGATACGCTTCGATAGTACGTCCGCATTCGCCTCGTAGCGCGCCGCGTTGGCGGGGTCGGCCTCCCCGAGCGCCTCGGCGATCTCGTGGGCGAGCGCCTTGGCATTCTCCGGGTCGAGCCAGATGTGGGCGTCACGTTCGTCGCCGTGCTCACCATGCGCGTGATCGTCATGGTCGCCGTGTGCATCGTCCTTGTGATCGTCATGCTTGTCTTCGGCATGGTCGCCGTGGCCATGACCCTTGTGGTCGTCATGCTTGTCTTCGGCATGATCGTCGTGGCCATGACCCTTGTGGTCGTCATGCTTGTCTTCGGCATGATCGTTGTGGCCATGACCCTTGTGGTCGTCATGATCATCATCGTCATGATCGTCATGGGCGTGGGCTTCGAACGGCCCGCCTTCGCGGAACGCGACATGCTGCAGGCCGTGCGCTTCCATGAGGGAAACCACACGGGCCTTGTCGCCAAGCGAATCGATGGGCCGGTCGAGGAATGCTTCCAGGCCCGGTCCGATCCAGAAGATGACATCGGCGCCCTGGAGTGCGCGGGCGTTCGATGGGCGCAGGCTGTAGGTGTGGGGCGACCCGCCGCCTTCGACGATCAGCGCCGGCGTGCCGATGCCCTGCATGACGCCCGCGACGAGCGAATGGACGGGCTTGATCGACGTGACGACCGCGGGCGGGTCGGCATAGGCGTTCGATCCCAGAAGCGCCAGCGATCCGGCCAGCAGGCATGTCTTGTACAGTTTCATCTCGCTCATCCCTTGGGCCTGTCGCCCGGTTCCCGCGTGCGCTTTCGCATTCACGTTACGTCGTAACATTACATTATTGCGTGATGGTATAACGTGTGCGATCACCCGCGTTCAAGAACCTTGTTTTCGAAGCCGTGCGGAATGCTCGAACGAACCTCATCCCTGTTGACCCTCGAGAATGTCGGCCTCAATCGCGGTGGCCGCTGGCTGGTGCGCGGCGTGGACCTGACGGTGCGCCGGGGCGAGTCCGTCACCCTGATCGGCCCGAACGGGGCGGGGAAGTCCACGACCGCGAAGATCGCGCTCGGCCTGCTGGCCCCCGATGAGGGCCAGTCCAACCGGGCGCCCGGCCTGGCGGTCGGCTATGTCCCCCAGAAACTCTCGATCGACTGGACGTTGCCGCTGACCGTGCGGCGGTTCATGTCGCTGACCAATCGGGTGGGAGATGCGGAAGCACACAACGCCCTCGAGACGGTCGGAATTCATCACCTGGCCGACGCCGAGGTGCGTCACCTCTCCGGCGGCGAGTTCCAGCGCGCGCTGCTGGCGCGTGCGATCGCGCGCAAGCCGGACCTTCTCGTGCTCGACGAACCGGTCCAGGGCGTGGACTTCTCCGGCGAGATCGCGCTCTACGAGCTGATCGGCGACATTCGCCGCACGCTGGGCTGCGGCATCCTGATGATCTCCCACGACCTGCATGTCGTGATGGCGGACACCGACAGCGTCGTGTGCATGAACGGCCATGTCTGTTGCCAGGGCCCGCCGCGCGTGGTGGCCGAGAACCCCGAGTATCTGGCCCTGTTCGGGGCAAGGGCCGCGGGGGCGCTGGCGGTCTACGAGCACGCCCACGACCACACGCATCTGCCCGACGGCACGGTGCGGCACGCCGATGGCTCGGTCACCGATCACTGCCATCCCGAGGACGGGCATCATCACGGCGATGGCGCGGAGCACGACCATGCTGGATGATTTCTTCGTCCGCGCGATCGTCGCCGGCGTCGGGGTCGCGCTGGTGGCCGGTCCGCTGGGCTGCTTCATCGTCTGGCGTCGGCTCGCCTATTTCGGCGACACTCTCTCGCATTCGGCGCTGCTCGGCGTGGCGCTGGCGCTCATTCTCCAGGTGAACATCACCGCCGCGGTGTTCGCGGTATCGGCCCTGGTCGCCCTGTCGCTCCTGGGACTCCAGCGGCGTGCCAGCCTGTCGTCGGACTCTCTCCTCGGTCTGCTCGCCCATTCGTCCCTCGCGCTCGGACTGGTGGCGCTCGCGTTTCTGCCCTCGGTCCGCGTGGACCTGATGGGGTTCCTGTTCGGCGATATTCTCGCCGTCTCGATCCCGGACCTGGCCGTGATCTATCTGGGCGGCGCGGCGGTGGCGCTGGTGCTGGCCTTCGTCTGGCGCCCGCTTTTCGCCGCGACCGTGAACTACGAGCTCGCCGAGGCGGAGGGCATGCGGCCGGACCGGGCGAACGTGATCTTCATGCTGCTCATGGCGACGGTGATCGCGATTTCCATGAAGATCGTCGGCGTCCTGCTGATGACCGCGCTCCTGATCATCCCGGCGGCGACCGCTCGGCGCATGGCACGAGGACCCGAAGCGATGGCACTGATCGCGGCCCTGCTCGGTGTCGTGTCGGTCGTGGCCGGCCTGTTCGGCTCGCTCGAGTGGGACACGCCTTCCGGCCCCTCGATCGTCGTGGCGGCGCTCATCCTGTTTTTGTTGGCGCTGCTGCCGGTGGCGGGCATACTTCGCGGACGCCCGCAGTCGCACGAGAGCTGACGCATGACCGCCGAAACGTACGCGCATCACGACCTCACCCGAAACCAGTCCCTGGTCTTCGGCGTGCTCGAGGGCGCCGAGGCACCGCTCAGCGCCTACACCATCCTGGATCAGCTGCGCGATGAGGGTCTGCGCGCGCCGCTGCAGGTCTACCGCGCGCTCGATAAGCTGGTCGCGTTCGGTCTTGTGCACAGGCTGGAGAGCCTGAATGCGTTCGTCGCCTGCAACCACCCCTCGGGTGCCGCGGACGGCGAATCCCATGGCGCCGTGGCATTTGCGATCTGCGAGAACTGCGACAGCGTGGCCGAGTTCGCCGAGCAGGATGTCGCCGAGCGACTGCGCAGCTGGGCGAAGGCCGAGGGGTTCGAACCCCACAGCACCGTCATCGAGCTGCGCGGCCTGTGCGAGGCCTGCGCCGCCGCGTGATCCCGGCCAACTAGCGCTTGACGCGGCCCCGGCCGTTTGGGAAACCCCCCTTTCCGAATTCCACAAAAGTAAAACCGGAGGCGCGGCCATGGCCGGCAATGTTGCGAATATCAAACCCTATGGTTCCAGCGCGGGCCGTGAGCATCCTGACCACTACAAGCGTCCCGACACGCTGATCGTCGACATCCACGGCCACATCATGACCGAGGGCGTGGACGAGGAGGTGCGCAAGCATGTGCCGGCCATGTCGCTCGACGCGGTCAAGTATGCGAGCCCGCTCACCCGCGAGCTGAACAAGAAGCAGAACGAGGATCGGCACGAGGAGCTGGTCGGCGTGACCAAGCGCCTGGCCGACATGGACAAGATGTGCGTGGACGTGATGGCGATCTCGCCGCAGCCGCCGCAGATGCACTATGACGCGCCCGAAGCGCTCGGCCAGGAGACGGCCCAGAAGGTGAATGACAACATCGCCCGCGCCGTCTCGGAAGCCCCGGACCGCCTGGTCGGCCTCGGCACCGTGCCGCTCCAGAACACCGACATGGCGCTCAAGGAGCTGGATCGGATCATCGGCGAGCTCGGCTTCAAGGGCATCCAGATCGGCGCCCAGATCGGCCAGGACGAGCTGTCGGCCGAACGCCTCGAGCCCTTCTGGGCGAAGTGCGAGGAGCTGGACATCCCGATCCTGCTGCACCCGACCTCGTTCGCGAGCGACCGGTTCGGCGCCCACTACCTGACCAACATCATCGGCAACCCGCTCGATACGACGGTCGCGATCCACTACCTGATCTTCGACGGCGTGCTGGCCCGCTATCCGGGCCTCAAGATCGTCGCCGTCCATGGCGGTGCCTTCGTCGCGGCCTATTCCGCGCGCATGGACCATGCCTGGGGCCAGCGCGAGGATTGCTGCCTGCACATCGACCAGCCGCCGACGAGCTATCTCAAGAACATGTATTTCGACACGACGGTGTTCTCGACGCATCAGCTCGATTACCTAGCGAAGCAGTATGGCACCGACCGGATCGTGCTCGGCACGGACTACCCGTTCGACATGGCCGACTACGATCCGACCGAGCACATCATGGGGCTCGACGACAGCTACTCGGCGGCCGACAAGGAGGCTATGTGCGGCCTGACGTCCGCGAGCCTGCTGAAGATCGACGTCAACGACTTCGCCCGCGCCAACCCCCAGGACAACTGGAGCTAGCGCGCGGCGCGAACGTCGGCGAAGCCGAATGCGAAAAGCCGCCGGGTCAACCGGCGGCTTTTTTCGTGCGCTAGGCGCCTTCGTCGAAGATTTCCCGGTGCCGCGCGATCGCGACTTCGATCACCTCGTCGGGGTTGCGCTGCCACCAGTTGCGCTCGGAGAAGAGCTCGAGTTCTTCGTAGCCATCGAAGCCGGCGGCGCGCACCTGGTCCCCAAGCTGGCGCAGCGGGATCACGCCGTCGCCCGGCGTCCCTCGGTCGGATCCGTCCACCGCGTTCGTGTCGCGCAGCCAGTCGCTGATCTGGAACGAAACGATCCGGCCCTTCGCGGCATCGACCGACGCCCACAGGTCCGGGTCCCACCAGACGTGATAGGCATCGACGATGATGGCGGTGCCCTCGCCGAGCTCCGCGCAGACGGCGTTCGCCTGGGCGATGGTGCTCCAGATGCAGCCGGTTGCGACCCGCATGGGGTGGATCGGCTCGAGGCCCAGGGTGACACCAGCCGACCGCGCCTCGGGCAGCAGCCTGGCCACGGCGTCGCGCGCACGGGCGCGGGCACCCGCCAGGTCACTGGAGCCGGCCGGCAGGCCGCTCGAGATCATCGCCAGGTTGGTCGCACCCAGAGTGGCGGACAGCTCGATCGCCCGGAGGTTCTCCTCGTGGTTCGCGGCGATCCGCGCCGGGTCGTCCTCGGTGAGCGAGGCGCAGCGCGACACGCCGAGCACCTTGAGCCCGGCGTCGGAGATCAGCTTCGCCGCCGCCGCGACCCCGTGTTCCTCGACCAGGGACCGGCGCACGGTCAGCGCGGGAATGCCGTGGCGGGCGTAGCCCTCGACGGATTCGACGAAGCCCCATTGCCGCTCCGTCGTCCCCTGGTGGAGCGCCAGTCTTGCCGGTTCTGTCATGTCTTACCTCCGTGGGACGAAAAAGCCGCCGGGAGCTCCCGACGGCTTCTTCATGAAGTCTGGATTGCCGGCGCCGTTACGGGAATAGCGCGTTGGGCAACACCGTCGCGATCTCGGGGAAGCGAACGATGAGCGCCATCGCGAGCAGGAGAATGACCCAGTAGGGCACCGCGCTCTTGAAGATGGTCATGACGTTCATGCTCGGATCGATATCCTGGATCGCCGATTTGACCGTATAGACCAACAACCCGAAGGGCGGCGTCAGCAGCCCGGCCTCGATGGCGATGATCGCGATGATCGCGAATGCGATCGGGTCGAAGCCGATCTGCACCGCGATGGGCGAGAAGATGGCGGCCGTGAGCAGCATGATCGAGATCGAGTCGATGATCATGCCGAGTGCGAACCAGATCAGCACCATGACGGCGATGATCATCCAGGGTTCCATGCCCGAGCCGATGAACAGCCCCTCGATTGCGTTGGCCATGCCGGTCATCGCGAGCGTCCGCGAATAGAGCGAGGCGGCCACCAGCAGCAGCAGGATCGGCGCCGAGGTCTTGCCGACGGACAGAACCGCGTCGATGAAGTCCCGGAACTTCATGCCCTTGATGAGCGCCAGGACGAGGCCGATGAAGGCGCCCGCGCCCGCGCCCTCGGTGGGCGAGAAGACGCCGAACCAGATGCCGCCAAGGACGGCCACGATCACGGCGATGATGCCGACGAGGCTGACCAGGAACTGGCCGGTCGAGACTTCTTCGTCCGTGTCGGGATTGGCGGCCGCGGCGGCGTTCACGACGGGGGCGCCGTCCGCGCCGACTCCGACGACGGACGGTTTCAGGATCGCCATCGCGAAGACATACATGATGAACATCGCCGTCAGCATCAGGCCCGGCAGGACGCCGCCGGCGAAGAGCTGGCCGATCGACTGCTCGGTCAGGATGCCCCAGACGATCATCAGAACGCTCGGCGGAATCAGCATGCCCAGGCAGCTCGAGCCGGCGACCGTGCCGAGCGCGAAGCCGGGGTGATAGCCGAAGCGTTTCATTTCCGGGTAGGCGATGCGCGAGAAGGTCGCGGCCGACGCGATGCTCACGCCGGTCACGAAGGAGAAGAGCGCGTTGCCGATCACGGTCGCGATGCCCAGGCGGCCGGGCAGGCGGCGCAGCATGCGATTCACGCCCCGGTACACGTCCGTGACCGTCCCCGACTTACTTATGAATTCGCCCATCAGGAGGAACAGCGGTATGACCGCGAACACGAATTCTCGTATGGCCTCATAGGCTGTGGCGGCCAGCATGCGCTGGACGGTGCCGAAGGCGTAGCTGTCGGCGCCGGTCACGAGGAAGATGCCCAGCGCGCTGGTCATGCCGAGCGCGATGGCGATGTGCACACCGATCGCGACGAGCGCGATCAGGCACACGATCAGGAGAATGGCGATATTGGCTTCAAACACGGCAGTGGTTCCTTCTTCGTCGCGCCGTCAGTGCTGCGGCGGCGCGTCCGGATCCACTTCGGAATCCAGAAGCTCGGGTTTGAAGATGTCGATATACGCCATCACGAGATAGTTCAGCAGGGCGAGCGCGCTGCCGCCGATCACCGTCCAGCGGGCGGGCCAGGACGGGACGCGGAGTGCACCCTCGCCCTCATACTCGCCCTCGACGAAGGAGGCGATGCTCTCCTCCCAGCCGCCGGTGATGATCATCAGGAAGAAGGCGGCGCCGAGCAGATAGCCGATTGCCGCGAGCGCGCGCTGGGCCTTCGGCGGCAGGTGCACCACCAGGAAGTCCGCGCGCAGCATCGAACGGCTGCGGATGGCGTAGCCCGCCTGCAGGAACACGATGATCACGATGGACGCGGTCACCATCTCCGTTGTCCCGTTGATCGGCGCGTCGAACGCGCCACGCCCGGTGACGTCGGCGAGAATCATGAATGTGAGGCCGAAGGCCCAGAGCGCGGCCACGATCATCAGGAACTTCGAGAGCCGGTCGCTGAAAGTGATGAGATTCATTTGATCTTCCCTCAAGGGCGCGGTGTCGCGCGATCTTCCGGAAGCGGTGTACGGGCTGTGCCTGAAGGGCGCCCGATGAAAGACCGGCTGGAGGTCCATAACAGACCCCCAGCCGGGACTTCAATCTTGCCGGTCAGGACCGGCAATGGTTTGCGTGGCTACTTGATGACGTAGCGCACCGGCCACTCATAGCCCTGCTTCTCGGCAGCGGCCAGGTAGTCGTTCAGGATGGCCTTGGCCGGGAAGCCCTTGCCTTCCAGCTCGTCGGCATGCTTCTGCGGCCAGTGGGCGAGGCCCTTGGCCCAGCCGAGGCGGACGTCGGCCGGAAGGTCGGTGACGGTGATGTTCTCACGCAGCCACTTCATGTCCGACTCGTAGCCCGCCTTGTTGGCGGTGCCCGTCAGGGTCTGGAACCGGCCGGCGACTTCCTGGACGATCGGCTTCACGTCCGCCGGGAGGCGGTCCCAGAAGCGGTTGTTGACCGTCAGGCCGTGCCAGGTGATCGAGCCGAAGCCGATCGTCGTGTAGTACTGGCCGACTTCATGCAGCTTGAAGACCGGGCCCCAGGCGCTGGGGAACATGATGCCGCCCTCGGCGACACCGGTCTTGATCTTCTGGTACCAGCCCGGGAGACCGTCGGTGACCGGCACGATGCCGATGCCCGCCTGCTCCATCCAGTTCAGGTTGAGGCCCGCACCCAGGATCTTGCGACCCTTGAGATCCTCGAGCTTCTCCCACGCGAAGTTGGTGCCGAGGTTGTAGCCGCCGTCACCGATGATGGCGAGCAGGGTCTGGTCGAAGCCCTGGAAGCGCTTGGCGAGGCTCGGATACTTCTCGTAGATCTCACCGGCTGCGCCGACACTCTGGACCGGATCCATGGTGCCGAACGGCAGCATGATCTGGAACGCGTGCATCGGGAGCTTGGAGGCCTCGAAGCAGTAGCAGAAGCCGCCGATGTCGACGACGCCGTTCTGGACGCCCTCGAAGGTGTCGAACACCTTCACGATGGAGCCGCTGTAGCCCTCGATGAAATTGATCGTGTGGTCGGTCTTCGCCTCGACGGCCTTCTTGAGCTCCGTCTGGAAGAACGACTTCATCAGGCCCGCATAGACGACGGTCGGCGGATGGCCGGACGCGATGCGGATGTTGATCGTGTCCGCGACCGACGGTGCGCTCGCCGCGACCATCGAGCCGGCGATGGTGCCGGCGGCCAGGGCAAGTTTGAGGTTCTTCAGGTATTTCATCGCGGTACCTCCCGGGTTGATGCGACGTTTTCAATGACGTTTTGATTTTTGGCCAGGTTGGCCCGCGCATCCGCGCGGCACCCGACATTATAGTTATATAAGACTAGCGGAATGCGCTCGGTTGGGCGACCCGTCCGCGCGCGATTTCTTGTCCACCCCGGAACAACTGTAAGCGAAGTCCGGTAACAACCGGTGCGGCGGTCGTGACAGTCGTCCTCTGGATTTTTGGCGGCAACCATTCCACTATCGGAAAAACGTGTTCGGGGGGCGGCATGGCTGGAAAAGATGACACAAAAGGCGCATCGTTCGACGTGGTCGAGGCGACGATCGACGATCTCCACGCGGCGATCCGGGATGGCCGGACGACTCTGGTCGACGTCGTACAGCAGTATATCGACCGCGCGCGCGCCTATAACGGCGTGGCCAGCATGCTCGTCACGGAGGACGGGATGCCGGTGCCCGAGGCGCCGGGCGTGGTTCGCGCGGGCGCCGCGATCGAGTTCCCGACCGAGACGGTGAAGGCGTCGGACGTCCTGCCGGATCTCGACAAGTACAAGGGACTTCCGCTCGAGTTCGGGCGCATGGAGGCGACGGCCTCCGATCCCGACGTGCAACAGCAGTTCGGGATGCTGCGCGGTATCCCGAATGCCGGTCAGCTCAACGCGCTGCAGACCCTCAACATACGCGGCGAGCGGTCGGTGACCTGCAAGGGCGACTTCGACCGCCATCCCTCGGAAGGGCCGCTGCCGCCGGGCGCGCCGCCGGTGTGCGAGGTTTTCCGCCAGTTCCCCGACGCGCTCGAGCGCGCCGCGGAGCTCGACGCGGAATACGGAAGCGATCCGGACCTGGAGGCGATGCCCATGTACGGCGTCGTCTTCTCGTTCAAGGACCCGTTCGACACGAAGGACATGCGCTCGACCGGCGGGGCGGACGCGGCCTATGACATCGACTTCCCGGCCCGCGATCACACGCTGGTGGAGCAGCTGCGCCGGAAGGGCGCGATCATCTTCGCCAAGGCGGTGCTGACCGAATACAACGGCCGGGCCGGCGATCCGGGCGGCGCGCACACCCGCGACAAGGTCCTGCCCTCGACAGTGGGTTACCAGCGTTCGACCTGGGCGGGCAATCCGGCGAACCCGTACGACACCACCCGCGCGGCCTCGCTGGGCTCGTCGTCCGGCTCGGGCGTGTCGGTCTCGGCGAACCTCGTCATGGCCAGCCTCGGCGAGGAGACCCGGGCGTCCACCCGGGGACCCGCGAACCACAATTCGGTTGCCCTGATCCTGCCCCACAAGGCCCTGATATCCTTCCACGGCAACGCGATCGGCGCGGACATCCAGTGCGACCGCACGGGCATCCTGTGCCGCCGGGTCGAGGATTCGGCCAAGGTGCTCGATGCTCTGAAGGACCCCGAAGACGGCTACTACGACCCGCGCGACCCGTGGACGTCCGTGCCGCGCTCGGGCGTACTCGACAGCTACGCCGCGCACATCGCCGACGGCGCGCCGGGCTCGCTTTCGGGCATGCGCATCGGCGTGATCCGGGAATCCATGATTTCCGCGCCGGGATCGAAGTCCGAGGGGCCGATCACCGCCGCGGCGACGGAGGAGCTCAAGGAGGTGCTGGCCGGCAAACTGGGGGCGACCCTGATCGAGTCCGCGCATCCGCGCTGGGAGCCCGACCCCGACTGCGAGGCGATGACGGTGGACTTCCGGACGGCGCTTTGCCGCATGGTCGGGATCTTCATGCCGAACCTGATGTTCCGGCTGAAGCCCGACGGCACGCCGCTCTATCCGGAGTTCGCGGCCGCGATCGTCCCGACGGAGTTCGCGCCGGGCAAGACATTCGGGTCGGGCGAGATGACGCCGATGGACTATTTTGTCGGCCTCGCCGAGGGCCGCATCGAGCCGCCGGGCGAGTTCGACATCCGGAACATCCAGCCCCAGGCGCTGGCGCACACCTTCCAGTTCCACATCGCCCAGTATCTGATGCGGCGGAGCACCGACTGGGCGGCGATGGGCTTCGAGGAGACGCTCGACTGCTGGTCCGAGCTTAACGCCCGTTCGAAGTTCTGGGGCGACGATCACCGCGCCGGATTTGCGAACTGGGAGGAAACGGCGGACCCCCGCAACACGCTGGGCGAACGCCAGGGCGTGGACGAACGCATCATGCTGCGCGAGCTTTTGCGGCGGATCGACATGATGGTGATCCTCGAGAACAAGCTCGACTGCCTGGTCCGGCTCCACACGCCATGGGCGCCGGGGATCATCGGCGGCGCGCACCAGCCGGAGGGCGGGCCGAACAACCTGGCGCTCGAATCGCTCTACGGCCCGAACGCGGGCCTGACCGAGGTGCTGATCCCGGCGGGTTTTGTCACGGAGGTCTATGACCCGGAGTTCCGGCTGTCCGAGGACGGGACGCGCTACGAGCCGCACCATTCCGACACCCTGACCGAGCTGCCGGAGCCGGGCCTGCCCTTCTCGCTGGTCTTCCGCGCCGAGCCGGGCATGGAGGATATATCGCTCAGGGTCGCGTCGGCCTACGAGGCGGCCTCGAAGCGCCGCATCCCGCCGCCCGATTTCGGGGCGCTCTAGAGTCGTTTTGACCTCACGGGCGCGGAGAATATCTTGGTGGCGGTCGGCGAGGACATTCCAGCGAGGCGGCAATGACGGACAACGGTCGAATGCATCTGGCGGCGTTCATGCGCCCGATCAGCATCCACACCGGCGCCTGGCGGTATCCCGGCGGGACGCCCGATGCCAACTTCAATTTCCCGCTGATCGTGAAGCTGGCCCAACGGCTCGAGGAAGCGCGCTTCGACGCCTTCTTCATGGCCGATCACCTGGCCATGCTCAACATGCCCATGGACGCACTCAAGCGCAGTTCCACCGCGACCTCCTTCGAGCCCTTCACCCTGCTGTCGGCCCTGTCGATGGCGACCGAGAAT
>JAYPRP010000050.1:0-18091 GCA_038132575.1 Rhodospirillaceae bacterium | reverse complement strand
TCGAGCCCGCCGAGCGCCAGGAGCAGGAGCACCTGCTCGAGGTCTATCGCAACGCCGTCGGTATCTGACCGGTCCCGGGTCGCCGCCGGGAACGCCCGAATAGCGCGCAAATTCGCTATCTCCGCTCACCTCTGCTAGCGTTCGCACGCCAACATCGAGATATCTCGATGGGGCAACCATACGCGGGGGGCGTGGTGCCAGAGACGGCGGCTGCGGGCGACGACTGACGACGCAAGTCAAATACGTAAATGCAAAGGGCCCGGCAATCGCCGGGCCCTTTTTCGTTTCCGGTTACTCCGCCGCCTGGGCGCGTGGCGCGTTCGGGTCGCGGAAGGCGCGCAGGAGCGCCGCTTCCTCGGCCTTGGCCTTGGCCAGATGCTCATCCTTCACATGGCCGTAGCCGCGGATGTGCTCGGGAATCGAGGCGATCGCCACTGCCAGGTCGTGGTTGTTCCGGTTGAGGCCGTCGCAGATCTCCGCGATCACTGCCTCGTATTCCGCGATCAGCGCCCGCTCGCGCTTGCGTTCGGCCGAGCGCCCGAACGGGTCGAACGCGGTGCCGCGCAGGAATTTCATGCTCGCCAGAAGCCGGAACGCGGCCATCATCCAGGGGCCGAACTCCTGTTTCCGGAGTTCGCCCGTCTCCGGGTCGCGCCGGGCGAACAACGGCGGGGCCATGTGGAACTTGAGCTTGTAGTCGCCCTCGAACTGGTCCGCGAGCTTGCGGGCGAACTGGCCATCGGTATAGAGCCGCGCCACCTCGTACTCGTCCTTGTAGGCGAGCAGCTTGTAGTAGTAGCGGGCGACCGCGCCGGCGAGACCGACCTGGCCCTTGGCCTTCTCGCCCTCGGCCTTCTGTACCCGGACGACCAGGTCCTTGTAGCGCCGGGCGTAGGCCTCGTTCTGATAGTCGGTGAGGAAGCGGATGCGCCGCTCGACCATGTCCTCGAGGGTCGTCGCGATGTCCGGCGCCTTGAGGCGGAGCGGTGTCACCGGCTCGGCGGCCCGCGCGACCCGTGTCTCATCGACGGCGGCCCGGCGGCCCCACAGGAAGGCGTCTCGGTTGAAGTCCACGGCCACGGCGTTCAGCTCGATCGCCTTGTCGATCGCCGCGCCCGAGACCGGGATCAGCCCCTTCTGCCAGGCGTAGCCCAGCATGAAGAGGTTGGTGGCGATGGAATCGCCGAGCAGCGCGGTCGCGTAGCGGGTGCCCGGGACAAAGTCCGCCGCCGCCTCGCCGACGGCCACCTGGATCGTCCGGCGCATCTCCGGCGCGTTCATGTCGAAGTCCGGATCGCGGGTGAAGTCTCCGGTCACGGTTTCATGGCTGTTGATGACGGCGCGGGTCTGGCCGGACTGCATCCGCGCGACCGCGTCCGTCCCCGCCGCGACGACCAGGTCGCAGCCGAGCACCAGGTCGGCGCTACCCGCCGCGATCCGGACCGCGTGGAGGTCTTCCGGCGTCTGGCCGATTCGCACATGGCTGATCACCGCGCCGCCCTTCTGGGCGAGGCCGGTCATGTCGAGCACCGAAACGCCCTTGCCCTCGATATGTGCCGCCATGCCGAGGAGCGCGCCGATGGTGACCACCCCGGTGCCGCCCACGCCGGTGACGAGGATGCCGTAGGGATTGTCGAGGTCCGGCAGGACGGGCTCGGGGAGTTCCACGCCGTCGAACGCCGTTTCGGCGCCGGCCGGTGTGTCGTTGTCGGGCGCGCGCAGGCGGCCGCCCTCGACCGTCACGAAGCTGGGGCAAAAGCCGCCGAGGCAGGAGAAGTCCTTGTTGCAGCTCGACTGGTCGATCGCCCGCTTGCGGCCGAACTCGGTCTCGACCGGCACCACGGACAGGCAGTTGGACTTGACCGAGCAGTCGCCGCAGCCCTCGCAGACCGCCTCGTTGATCATCACCCGGCGGGCCGGGTCGGGGAAGGTGCCCCGCTTGCGCCGCCGGCGTTTCTCCGCGGCGCAGGTCTGGTCATAGACCAGCACCGAGACGCCCGGAAATTCGCGCAGGTCACGCTGGACCTTGTCGAGCTCGTCGCGGTGATGGATCGAGACCCCGTGGGCGAAGGGCGCGCCGGTGGGATACTTTTCGGGCTCGTCGCTGACCACGACGATGCGCTTGACCCCCTCGGCCTCGACCTGGCGGGTGATCGCGGGAACCGTCAGCGGTCCGTCGACCTGCTGGCCGCCGGTCATGGCCACCGCGTCGTTGAACAGGATCTTGTATGTGATGTTCACGTTGGCGGCGACGGCCTGGCGGATCGCCATGTAGCCCGAATGGTAGTAGGTGCCGTCGCCCAGGTTGACGAAGACATGCTCGGTGCCGCTGAACGGCGCCTGGCCGACCCAGGTCACGCCCTCGCCGCCCATGTGGGTGAAGGTCTGGGTATCCCGGTCCATCCACAGTGCCATGAAGTGGCAGCCGATGCCGGCCAGCGCGCGGCTGCCCTCTGGCACCTTGGTCGAGCTGTTGTGCGGGCAACCGGAGCAGAAATAGGGGATGCGCTTGGCGCCTGGCGGCTGCTGGGCCAGCGAGGCCTCTTTCGCCTCGAGGAAGGACAGGCGCTGCTCGATGGCATCCGAGCTGTGCCACTGGGCCAGCCGTTTCGCAATCACCCGGGCGATCTGTGCCGGGGTCAGCTCGCCCGCCGACGGCAGCACCCAGTCGCCGGCCTCGTCGAACTTGCCGACGACGCGGGGGCGCACGTCCGGCCGCCAGTTGTAGAGCTGTTCCTTGAGCTGGTTCTCCATCAGCGCGCGCTTCTCCTCGACGACGAGGATTTCCTCCATCCCCTCCGCGAAGGCGCGCACCCCCTCACGCTCGAGCGGCCAGGGCATGGCGACCTTGTAGATGCTGATGCCGATGTCGACGGCCATTTCCTCGCTGATGCCCAGATCGTCCAGGGCCTGGCGCACATCGAGATAGCTCTTGCCCGTCGTCACGATGCCGAGACGCTTCCTGGGGCTGTCGATGACGGTCTTGTCCAGGCGGTTGGCGCGCGCGAACGCGAGCGCCGCGTAGAGCTTGTGCCGGTGCAGGCGTTCTTCCTGGGCCAGGAATTCGTCGGGCCAGCGGATGTTCAGCCCGCCTTCGGGCATGGCGAAATCCGTCGGAAGGTTGATCTGCACCCGGTTCGGATCGACATGGACCGAGGCCGAGCTGTCCACCGTCTCGGCGACGGTCTTGTAGGCGACCCAGCAGCCGGAATAGCGCGACATCGCCCAGCCATAGATGCCGAGGTCCAGAAATTCCTGCACGCCGGCCGGGTTCAACACCGGGATCATCGCGTCGACGAACGCATATTCCGACTGGTGGGCGGTCGTGGATGACTTGCAGGTGTGGTCGTCGCCGGCGAGCAGTAATACGCCGCCATGGGGCGAGGTGCCGGCGAGGTTGCCGTGCTTGAACACGTCACCCGAGCGATCGACGCCCGGACCCTTGCCATACCACATGGCGAAGACGCCCTGCTTCTTCGCGTCGGGGTACAGGTTGAGCTGCTGGGTGCCCCACACGGCCGTCGCGGCCATGTCCTCGTTCACGCCGGCGCGGAACACGATGTCGTTGCGTTCGAGGAAGGGCCTGGCCCGCTGCATCTGCTGGTCCAGGGCGCCCAGCGGCGAGCCGCGGTAACCGGTGACATAGGCCGCCGTGTCGAGCCCCGCCGCGGCGTCGCGCTGGCGCTGGATCATCGGCAGGCGGACCAGCGCCTGGGTGCCGGTGAGGTACACCCGCCCCGATTCGAGGGCGTACTTGTCGTCGAGGCTGACGGCGGTCTTGGCCATGAATGTCTCTCCCTGGAGGGGTGGCTGTGGGCACCCCGGACAGAAATGTAAGTATTGCTGTCCTAATTGTCCATTCGGCCCCGCCAATCGGCACATTGTCGAACACCATTGCCGAACGCCTTGGCGGCGCGTGGGCCTATCTTGCGCGGTTCACCGGGCCACGTGCAATCGCTGCCGGTCTCATCTATATGAACGGCTGTGCCGGCGCGAGTTGGCGCGCATGTCGAGACGACGGAGAATTCCGGGAACCATGACCATTCTTCTCACCGGTGCGGCCGGTTTCATAGGCATGCATGTGAGCCTCGCCCTGCTCGACCGGGGCGAGACCGTGATCGGCATCGACAACCTGAACGACTATTACGACGTCAGTCTGAAGGAGGCGCGCCTCGCACGTCTTACGGCGCGGGAGAACTTCTCCTTCGTGCGCGGCGACATCGCCGATCTCCCGACGGTGATGGACGCGGTGAAGGGGGCCGACCGGATCGTTCACCTCGCGGCCCAGGCGGGGGTCCGCTACAGCCTCGAGAATCCGGGTGCCTACATCCAGGCGAACATCGTTGGGCACATGAACATGCTCGAGGCCGCGCGGAGTCTCGGCGACGGGCTCCGCCACATGGTCTACGCCAGTTCGTCCTCGGTCTATGGCGGCAACACCAAGCTGCCCTTCGCGGTCGAGGACCAGGTGGACAATCCGGTCTCGCTCTACGCCGCGACCAAGAAATCCGACGAGCTGATGAGCAACGCCTATGCGGTCACCTACGGCATTCCGCTGACGGGCCTGCGCTTCTTCACCGTCTACGGCCCCTGGGGCCGGCCGGACATGTCCGCCTACATCTTCACGCGGAAGATCGTCGCGGGCGAGCCGATCCCGGTCTTCAACCATGGTGACATGCAGCGGGATTTCACCTACATCGACGACATCGTCGCCGGCGTTCTGGCGGTGCTCGAACTGCCCGCGGACATCGGCGAGAACGGCAAGCCGCGCCACCGGGTTTACAATCTCGGGAACAACCAGTCCGAGCAGCTCATGCGGTTCATCGGCGTCATCGAGGACGCGCTCGGCACCAAGGCCGAGATCGACTTCCAGCCCATGCAGCCGGGCGATGTGCAGGCCACCTACGCCGACATCGGTGCCAGCCAACGCGACTTTGGCTTCGAGCCCAAGACGCCCATCGATATCGGTATCCCGAACTTCGTGGCCTGGTACCGCGAGTTCCACGGATAGGGTCTCGGCGCGTCAGGTCCGCCCGCGGCCGTAGAGCGCCTCGAGGCGTTCACCGTAGATTTTCCGGATTTCGTGGCGCCGGATCTTGAGCGACGGCGTCATCAGCCCGTTCTCGGTCGTGAAGGGTTCCGCGGCGACGATGAAGCGGCGCACCTGTTCGATCTGGGACAGCCGCGCGTTTGCCCGTTCGATCGCGGCACGCAGGGCCTCGTGGAACGCCTCGGAATCCGCCAGCGCCGCGAGGTCGACCGCCCGGTCGTTCTCGGCCGCCCACTTCCGGACGAACTCGTCGTCCGGCACCAGCACTGCGACGAGGTGCGGGCGCTTGTCGCCATGGACCATCGCCTGGTTGATCTCCGGCTCGAAAACCAGCGCGCCCTCGACCCGCTGGGGCGAGACATTGTCGCCGCCGGAATTGACGATGATGTCCTTCTTGCGGTCGGTGATCTTGATGTAGCCGTCCTCGTCGAGCACGCCGATGTCGCCGGTGTGCACCCAGCCGTCGCGTAGCGTCTCCGCCGTCAGCTCCGGGGCGTTCCAGTAGCCCTGCATGGTGAGCTCGCCCTTGATGAGGATCTCCCCGTCGTCGGCGATGCGGAGTTCGACACCGGGGAAGGCGGGGCCGACCGTGTCGATCTTGATCTTGGAAGGCAGGTTGGCGCTGACCACGGGCGCGGTCTCGGTCTGGCCGTAGCCCTGCAGCAGGCGCACGCCCAACGCGAGGAAGAAGACGCCGATGTCATAGTTGAGCGGCGCGCCGCCGGAGACGAAGGCCTTGAGCCGCCCCCCGAAACGCTGCGAGACCTTCTTGCGCACGAGCTTGTCCAGGAGCGCATCCTGCACCCGCTCACAGAGCGACAGGGTGCCATGTTCATAGCGCTTGGTGCCCAGCGCGACGGCCTTGAGAAAAAGCTTCTCGGAGAGTCCGCCCTTGCGGCTGATGCCGGCCATGATGCGCTGGTGCATCGACTCGTAGAGGCGGGGCACGGCGGTCATGATCGTCGGGTGCATCTCGGCCATGTTCGCGGCCAGCTTGTCGACGCTCTCGGCATAGTAGATCTGGGCCCCGATCGTGATCGGGAAGTGAAGGCCCGCCGTGTGCTCGTAGGAATGGCTGAGCGGCAGGAAGGACAGGAAGACCTCGTTGTCCAACTCGAGCAGCCCGTCCTTTTCGAACAGGTGATATGCGCCCGTGCAGTTACACAGGATCGCGCCGTGGCTGAGCATCACGCCCTTGGGCGCACCACCGGTGCCAGAGGTGTAGATCAGGCAGGACGTGTCGGTGCGTGCCGTGGCGGCAACCATGTCCGCGACGTCGTCGGGCATTGCGGCCCCGCTGTCCTGGAGGTCACGCCAGTTGATGATGGATACGTCGTCGCTTTCGCCGCCCGCGCCCTCCATCGTCACCAGCGTCTTTATCGTGCCGGTGTTGCGGATCGCCGGGAGCAGGCGCTCGGCCAGCTTCGAATCGGACACGATGGCGACGCGCGGATCGCTGTCGGAAATGATGTGGATGTGGTCGGCGACGGTGTTGGTCGTGTAGGCGGGCACCGTGATCGCGCCGGCGGCCATGATGGCGAGGTCGGCGAGACCCCATTCGGGGCGGTTCTCAGACACCAGCATCACGCGGTCGCCCCTTTGGACCCCGGCTGCGCGCAGGCCGCGCGAGACCGCGCTCACCGTGTCCCGCGCCTCGCGCCAGCTGATCGGCTGCCAGGCATCAAAGCGCTTTGCCCACAGCATCGGAGCGTCCCCGCGCTCCGCCGCCTTCTCGAAGAAGACCTGCGGCAGGTTTTGCCAGCGTTCGTAGCGTTCGGCGTAGTCCATCGCGATTGCCCCGTTTCCCCGCGGCCGCACATGCCCGTAAATTTCGGGATCAGCGCTTGTTGACGGCCCCAATGGACCTTATCTCTGGACGTGATTCAAGGAGCTGTCGAGATGTCCAGAAACCGCCCCATTTGCGCCCCGGAGGGAAGCCCCGCGCGCGGCAAGCCCGAGAAGCTCCCCGAATGGGATCTGAACGATCTGTTTCCCGCGCCGGACAGTCCCGAACTCGCAGCAGCGATCGCGGGGGCCCGCAAGGACGCCAAGGCGTTCGAGAAGCGCCACCAGGGCAAGCTGGCGGAGCTTGGCGGTGACGCGCTGGCAAAGGCGGTCGCGGGCTACGAGTCCATCGACGAGGTGCTCGGCCGGGTCATCAGCTTTGCCGGCCTGCTCTATGCCGGCGATATGACGGACCCGGAGAACGGCAAATTCATGCAGTCGATGCAGGAGACGGTGACCGAGATCTCGTCGCACCTGCTGTTCTTCGCGCTCGAGATCAACCGGATCGAGGACGACCGGCTGGAGGCCCAGCTCGCGGAGTCCGAATCGTTGCGGCGCTACGGGCCATGGCTGCGGGACTGCCGGGTCTATCGCGACCATCAGCTCGACGACGCGCTGGAGAAGTTGCTGCTGGAGAAGAGCGTGGCCGGGCGCGGTGCCTGGAACCGCCTGTTCGACGAGACGATAGCGGATCTGCGGTTCGATGTCGCGCTGCCTGACGGCGACCGCGAAATGACGAGCGCCGAGGTGCTGAACCTCCTGTCCGACGGCGATGCGGCGGTGCGCAAGGCGGCCGCCAAGTCCCTTGGCGCGGTGCTGGGCGCGAACGCGCGCATCTTCACCCACATCACCAACACGCTCGCCAAGGATAAGGAGATCGAGGACAAGTGGCGCGGCTATGCGCGCCCGGTCTCGGGCCGAAATCTCGCCAACGTCGTCGAGGACGAGGTCGTGGACGCCCTCGTCGGCGCGGTCCGCGGTGCCTATCCCGACCTGTCCCATCGCTACTATGCGCTGAAGGCGAAATGGTTCGGCGTCGATCAGCTCGACTACTGGGATCGTAACGCGCCGCTGCCGGACGACGACGACGCGCTGATTGGCTGGGACGACGCGGTGACGAAGGTTCTCGATGCCTACGGTGCCTTCTCGCCCGATCTCGCGGATGTTGCGCGCAAGTTCTTCGACAACGCGTGGATCGACACACCGGTCCGGCCGGGCAAGTCCCCCGGTGCGTTCGCCCATCCGACCGTGCCGAGCGTGCACCCGTATCTGCTGCTCAACTACCAGGGCAAGACCCGCGACGTGATGACCCTGGCGCATGAGCTGGGCCACGGTGTGCACCAGGTGCTGGCTGGCGGGCAGGGGCACCTGATGTCGGACACGCCGCTGACCCTGGCGGAGACGGCGTCGGTGTTCGGCGAAATGCTGACCTTCCGCAAGCTGCTGGCCGAGGCCGACGACCCGAAGCGGCGTAAATCGATGCTCGCATCGAAGGTCGAGGACATGATCAACACGGTCGTGCGCCAGATTGCGTTCCACGAGTTCGAGCGTCGGGTGCATGACAAGCGCGCCGAGGGCGAGCTGCTCACCGACGAGATTTGCGAAATCTGGATGGACGTGCAGGCGGAGAGCCTTGGCCCGGCGATCCAATTCGAGGACGAGTACCGGTTCTTCTGGACCTACATCCCGCATTTCATCCACTCGCCCTTCTATGTTTACGCCTATGCCTTCGGTGACTGCCTGGTGAACTCGCTCTACGCCGTTTACGAAGGTGCCGCCGACGGGTTTGCCGAACGGTATCTCGACATGCTCCGGGCGGGCGGCACGCTGCGCCACAAGGAGTTGCTTGCGCCGTTCGGACTCGACGCGTCCGACCCCGCCTTCTGGCAGCGTGGCCTGGGCGTCATCTCGGGCCTGATCGACGAGCTCGAGGCGCTCGACGGTTGAGTGAGACCTCATGAGCGATGACGAACGCGCGACCGTGCGCGGCCGGGTCGGCCGCTACGGACGGGTCGGGGCGGCGGTCGGCGGCGCGGCGGTCCGGATGGCGGGTCAGCGCTATCTCGGGCGTCCGGCAGACCCGGAACGGAATGCGGCCGACCTGAAGGCCGCGCTGGGCGGTCTCAAGGGGCCTTTGATGAAGGCGGCCCAGATCCTCGCGACCATTCCCGACGCGCTGCCCGCGGACTATGCCCGCGAGCTTTCGGAGTTACAGGCGAACGCGCCGCCCATGGGCTGGCCGTTCGTGCGCCGGCGCATGGCCGCCGAGCTCGGCGACGACTGGCGGGACCGGTTTGCGGATTTCGAGCGGGATGCGGCGAAAGCGGCGTCGCTCGGCCAGGTCCACCGGGCCACGGGGCACGATGGCACAGCGCTCGCCTGCAAGCTGCAGTACCCGGACATGGCTTCGACGGTTGCCGCGGATCTGAACCAGCTCAAGCTCGTCTTCGCCGTCTATCGCCGATACGATTCCGCCATCGACCCGACGCAGATTCATGCCGAGCTCGCCGAGCGGCTGACCGAAGAACTCGACTATGTTCGCGAGGCGCGGCACACGCGACTTTACGGCGCGATGCTGGCGGAGGAGGACGGTGTGCGCGTACCGCCGGTGATCGACGATCTTTCGACCGCGCGACTCCTGACGACGGGCTGGCTCGAGGGGCAGCCGATGGCGGACTTCGCGGCGGCGGCCGATCCCGAGGCGCGCAAGGCGGCGGCGCTCAACATGTTCCGCGCCTGGTACGTGCCCTTCTACGGCTACGGCGTGATCCACGGCGACCCCCACCTGGGCAACTACACGGTCAACGCCGACGCCTCGATAAACCTCTACGACTTCGGATGTATTCGCGCCTTCCGGCCGGGTTTCGTACGCGGGGTCATCGAGCTTTACCACGCGCTGAGCGAGAACGATCGCGACCGGGCGGCCCACGCCTATGCGAGCTGGGGGTTCGTAGATATCTCGAACGAGCTGCTGGATACGCTAAACATCTGGGCGCGGTTCCTTTATCGCCCGCTGATGGAGGACAGGGTCCAGCGAATCCAGGAATCGGAGTCCGGTCTCTACGGCGCCAGCATCGCCCACGAGGTGCAGGCAAAGCTGCGTGAGCTGGGCGGGGTGACCCCGCCGCGGGAGTTCGTGCTGATGGACCGCGCGGCGATCGGCCTGGGGTCGGTGTTTCTGCGGCTGCGGGCCGAACTCAACTGGCACCGGATCTTTCACGAGCTGATCGAGAACTACGATATCGACGGTATCGAGGGCCGGCAGGCCGCGATTCTGTCATCGCATGGTGTGGAAATCCCCCCCGGCTGACGTCCTGCAGCCCCGAGCCGGTCGTCGGCGGACCTAGGCAGCCCGTGGCTTGGCCTTGCCCACCGTTTCGCGGGTCACGGACAGTGCGCCGTCGAGGGTGCGGTCGACTGTGTCGGAGATGTAAGTGGAGAGGTCCGGCGCCACCGGCGTGCGGTAGATGAACTTGCGCACAAAGTAATAGAAGATGGCCGCGTGGATGTTCCACGCGGCCTCGATCTCCAGCTCCGAGATTGGCACCGCGTCGGGGCCCGGTGCGCCGGCGGCGGCGCGCACTTCGGTGCAGACCGGGATGAGCAGCCGCTGTTCCAGGAGTTCGATATAGCGCTTGTTGATGTCCTCGCCCGAAAGCCCGGCGAACATGTAGATGCGAATCCACTCATAGGTGAGTGCCTCGCTCGCATAGGCCTCGTAGAAGCCGATCAGGCGCTCGCGCAGTGGTGTCGCGCGGTCGGTAATCAGGAGCTCCCACTCGTTTTTCCAGCGGCCGATGAAAACCTCGTCATAGACCCGTTCGATCAGGTCCTGCTTCGTCGGAAAGTAGCGGTAGAGCAGAGGTTGGGAGATGCTCAGCCGCAGTGCCAGCTCGCGGGTCTGGCCGGCGAAACCGACTTCGGCGAAGAACTGGATGGCGCCGTCGACGATGAGCCTCTCGCGTTCGGCAGGAGAGAAACGCTGGCGCTTCGCCCCGTCCGCCGTTTTCGTCATCGGTGCCATGCCGGCTCCTGCGTGTGTCGGTATCAGACCGGCTTCAGGCGGCGTCGGGTTCGATGCCCTCGGCCTTGCCGCCTGCCTTCGACGAGTAGTTCCTGTCGATGTACCAGCAGACATAGTCGATCTGGCTGATCGGCTCGTATTTGAGTTCCTCACCGGGTTCGGCGAAGTCGGCCGGGTCGGCGATCGTCTCCGGCGCGGCGTCGAAGAAGGTCGCCATGGAGATGCGGTCCTCCTTGGGCGGGATCACCCGGTGCGGGGAGGCGATGAAGCGACCGTTCGACCAGAGGTTCAGGAACTCGCCCGTGTTGATGACCAGCGCGTCGTCGATGTAGTCCGCCGGCAGCCAGTTTCCCTGATGGGTCAACACCTGCAGCCCGGCTACCTTCGTCAGCGGCAGGATCGTTAGGAAGGAGTGATCGCTGTGGGGCGAGATGCCGAACTGGTTCTCCTCTGCCTCGACCGCCGGATAGTGGGCGTTGCGCGTCCACATGATCGGCTCTTTGAAGTAAGAATCGAAAAAGTCGGCGGGCTTGCCGAGCGCCAGCGCGTAGAGCGGTACGATCTTGCGCCCGAGATCGGCGCAGGCATTCTGGTAGCGCACCATCGGCGCGCGGAAGTCGGGGAGCTGGCCCGGCCACTTGTTCGGGCCGGTGAAACGCACGCCATCCTTTATGTAGGGGTGGTCTGCGTCGCGCTCGAGCGCCAGTACGAGCGTCTCGTTGAGATCCTGCTTTGTGTTCTTGTTGATCTTCGATGTGACATAGACCGTCGACTTCGGCGGGATGAAGCCGACGGAGGTCTCGTCGAACTTGAGCGCGAGCTTTTGCTCGGCCGACAATTTGAAGAAATCATCCAGAGCGGCGTAGGCGTCCTCGACGGCATCCTGCGGGATGCCGTGGTTGATGACCACGTAGAAGCCGATGGTTTCCTGGATGAACTTGATGTTGGCCGCCAGTTCCTCGGCCGCGCCGGGTTCGCCCGCCAGGTACGGACCCATGTCGAGCACGGGAATGGATTCGAATTCGTCGGCCTTGTCGACGTTGCGGTAGTCGAAGATTTCGGGGGCGTTCTGAGAGGTCATGGTTCGTCTCTGGAGTCCGTTGGCTGTTATTTATCATCTGATAAATAATTGAGTGGTCGCCGTCAATTAATTTATCAGATGATAAATAATGAGGCCGGCCCGAGGAAAATCAGTCGATTTATTCCGGCGGGCGGCCGCGCCAGCCGACCCAGGCGGCGGCCATCGCCAGCGTCTGGGTCGTGAAGATGACCCAGGCCAGCGGCAGGTGTGTGGTGCTCGCCAGCGCCCCCACAAGCAGGGTCGCGATCGCGGCCGTGCCGTACTGGACCAGCCCGTTGATCGAGGCCGCCGTGCCGGCATAGTCGGGCCGGACGCTGACAGCGGCGGCCATCACCGACGGGAATGCGATGGCCAATCCGATCCCGAACAGCGACATGGGCGCGATTGCGGCCAGCGGCGTCAACACCCCGGCGAGCGGCAGTGCGAGGTAGAGCGCCGCGCCAAGCAGGCCGATGAAGGTGCCGAGCACGATCATCCGGTTCACGCCGAGCTTGCCGGTCAGCCAGATGGCACTCGCATAACCGAAGAACGCACCCAACGTGCCGGTGAGCATAAGGTAGCCGAACCTGTCGGGAGCCACGCCGTAGCTGTCGATCAGGACCACCGGTACGCCCGCAAACCAGGCGAACATTCCGCTTGCGATGAAGCCGATGTTGAGGCTGTAGGCCACGAAGGTCCGTTCGCCGATCAGGACCCGGTAACCGGCGATGAGTGCACGAAGATTGCCAAGCAGGTCTGCACCCTGGACGACATTGGTCTCGGCCATCCACAGCGCGCAGTAGGTGAACAGGACCGCGCCCATGATCGCGAGGAAGACGAACGATGCCTGCCAGCCGAACTGGGTGTGAAGATAGCCGCCGATGGCCGGCGCGGTCGCGGGCGCGAACACCATCACGGTGGAAATGATCGCCAGCGCCCGGGCGGATTGCTTGCGGTCATACAGGTCGCGCACGATCGAGCGGACCATGACCATCGAGCCCGCGGCACCGACGCCCTGGGCGATGCGGGAGAAAACCAGCATGGTCATCGAGGTCGATCCCGCGCAGGCGAGGCTGGCGAGGACATAGATGGCCAGCCCCCAGAGCAGGGTTGGTCGACGGCCGAAGCGGTCGGACACGCCGCCATAAAAGAGCTGCGCGATCGCGTAGGGAATGAGGAACGCGATCAGGGACCCCTGGACCGTGGTCGAGGGCACGTCGAAGGCCCGGCCGATATCGGGGATGGACGGCAGGAACAGGTTGTAGGCGATGGCGCTGCTTGAGATCAGGACGGTCAGCAGCGGGATCGTGGGCGGGCGGCGGAGAATGGTGCGACTCCGATCGGTGAAGGTTGCGCGCTAGCGCACCAGCCTGTCGGCGTCGGACAGGTGCGGGACCTCCTCGTCGGAACCGGCAAAGGTGCGCGTCACCCTGTTGGAGCCGTAGATCCAGAGGATCACCATCGGCTCGTCTCCGATGTTGCGGAAGCAGTGCTCGGCGCCCGCAGTCACGTAGGTCGTGTCGTAGGCCTTGAGTTCGGTCGTCTTGCCGTCGATCTCGACCTCGGCCCGGCCCGACAGGAGCGTTACCTGCTCGTCGCAATTGTGCTTGTGCAGCGGTGCGGACTGGCCGACCGGGAATGAACTGATGCCCGTCGTGAAAGCCGCATCGGGGCGAACGGACGGAATGACCAGCGGCGTACTCGCGACGCCGCCGCCCCGCTCGAGCGTGGCGATTTCGTCGAATTTGAGGATGACGTTGTCGGACGTGTTCGGATCGGACATGGCAGGCCCCCTGTTCGCGATGCGGCTCGGACGACCGCGCCCTCTTTGAGTAGCAGCCCCGTTCGGCCCTTCACAAGGCCGACGCGCGGTCAGGCGGCCTGTTCGTCGGCGAAGTAATTGAGCTCGACCGTGATGCCGTTCGGGTCCTCGATGAAGATCTGGAACAGGTCCAGGTCCGGTACCTTGCGCTCGCGGAAGCCGATATTCCTTGCCTTGAGGAGCGCCATCAACTTCTCCGGTTCGCGGGCGCGGAACGCCACATGGTCGAATGCGCCGGAACCGCCGGACCCATCGAGCTTTGCGGCATCCACGTCGCCGCCGAGATACGCGATCAGCCCCGAGGGATCGTCCGGATCGACACCGACGAGATGGATCACCGGCCTCCCGTCCACGTAGAGCCAGTTTCCGGGGAAATCGAAATCGGGGCGCTCGCCGTCGATCATGCCCAGCAGATCTTTATAAAAGTCATGTGTCTCCTCGAGCTTGACGGCTCGGATCGAGCAGTGATCGAGGGAACTGAGGGTCATGCGGGTTTCTCCATGCAGGTTTGCGCCTGTTCATCGACCGCAGCGGCAGTGAACTGGGTGACTCAGAGTTCCTTCGATCCGCCATTGATTGTCGTCGCGGTAAAGGCGGATTCGGGCGTGCTGCAGGCGATCGCGGAATCGCGGCTTTTTGCCATGAACTTCCAGGGTAAGGGCCAGCAGGGACAGGCCTTCGCCTTCTTCAAGCCGACCGCTGTCGAGGACGGCACCATCAACGGCGAGCCATATTGTAGCGGTTCGACGGGTGCGCCGATCCTCGAAGACGTGCCCGCGAGAATCGAGTGCCGACTGGACGATGTCATTGCTCGCGGTGATCATCACATCGTTATCGGCGAAGTGGTGGACGCGCATTTAGGGTCCCCGGTGGAAGGTCGACCCGACGAGGCCGGCCTGCATATGAACGAGTTGGAAGATAACGTCTTCTATGGCGGCTGAACCCGCGCTGTCCGAGTGACGCCTCAAATGTGACGTCGCGACACAGCACAAGGGCCGGGATGCCGCTTGCCCTGTGTGCTGCAGCGCGGCATATTCGACGCGCACCGATTTGGGGCATGGCGGGGACAGCGACCTCGCGTGAATTGGTTCGAACCGAGGTTCTTCTTATTATGAAGATCGCGATTGCAAAGGAACGCCGCCCGCACGAACGGCGCGTGGCAGCGACTCCAGATACGATCAAACGCTACCTGCAATGGGGCTTCGATGTGACCGTCGAGAGCGGCGCCGGCGAGGGAGCATCCATTTCCGATGCCGCGTTCGCCGATGCCGGCGCGACGGTGGCCGCGAGCCGCAGCGAGGCCCTGGCGGGCGCGGATATCGTGCTGAAAGTGCAGCGGCCGCTGACCGAGAGCGAGGGCGACGATGGGCTGGCCGACGTGCCGGACGGCGCGATCCTGATCGGTCTCCAGAACCCTTATGGCGATCCGGGCGGTGTCGAGGCCTATGCGAAGCGCAACATCACGGCGTTTTCCATGGAGATGCTGCCGCGCATCAGCCGCGCCCAGTCGATGGACGTGCTGAGCTCGCAGTCGAACCTGACCGGCTACAAGGCGGTGATCGACGGCGCGGCGAACTACGGCCGCGGGATGCCGATGCTGATGACGGCTGCCGGCCGCATCAACCCGGCCAAGGTGTTCGTGATGGGCGCCGGCGTCGCGGGCCTGCAGGCGATCGCCACGGCGCGCCGCATGGGCGCGATCGTCTCGGCAACCGACGTCCGGATGGCCGCGAAGGAAGAGGTCGAGAGCCTCGGTGCCTCCTTTGTCATGGTCGAGCCCGACGAGGGTGACACCGGCCAGACCGCCGGCGGCTACGCCAAGGAAATGTCCGAGGATTACAAGCGCCGCCAGGCGGAGCTGATCGCCGAGCACATCAAGGACCAGGACATCGTCATCACGACGGCGCTGATTCCGGGCCGGCCCGCGCCGGTGTTGGTCAACGACGACATGGTCGCCTCGATGCGCGCGGGGTCGGTGATTGTCGACATCGCCGCCGAGCAGGGCGGCAACTGCACCCAGACAAAGCCGGGCGAGACCCACACGACCGAGAACGGCGTGACCATTCTCGCCGAGCTCAACCTTCCCTCGCAGCTGGCCGCCGACACGTCGGCGCTGTATGCGCGCAACCTTCTCAACTTCATCGAGCTGTTGGTCGACAAGGACGAGAAGAAGATCGCCATCGACTGGGAAGACGAAATCATCGTCGGCACCTGCCTGACGCGCGACGGCAAGGTCGTGCATCCGGCGCTGATGCCGGCCGAGGACGCGCCGGCCGCGCCCGCCGAGGCGGCCGAGGCGGCCCCTGCGGACGGAGCCGAGGGCGATGACGACAGCAAATCCGAGCCGGGAGCCTGATCATGGATCCTTCGACCCTTGCCGAAAACGCCGCACGGCTCGCCAACGAGGCGCAGGGCATTGCCGAAAGCGCTGCGACGCTGGCCCAGGACGCGACGCAGCTCGCCCTGACCCAGACCGCCGGCGGCGGCGATCCCTTCGTGTTCCTCTTCACCGTCTTCGTGCTGGCCGTCTTCGTCGGCTACTACGTCGTGTGGAGCGTCACCCCGGCGCTGCACTCGCCGCTGATGGCAGTCACCAACGCGATCTCGTCGGTGATCATCGTCGGCGCGCTGATCGCGGCCGGTCCGGAAGAGTGGAACATTTCCAAGACATTCGGGTTCATAGCCGTGGTCCTCGCGTCGGTGAACATTTTTGGCGGGTTCATCGTGACGCAGCGCATGCTCTCGATGTTCCGCGCGAAGAAGTAACAGGGCGCCCGACATGTCTGCTTCCATGACAGCATTTGCATATCTGATCGCCAGCGTCTGTTTCATCATGGCGCTGCGCGGGCTGAGCTCGCCCAAGACCGCGCGGATGGGCAACGTCTACGGCATCGCCGGCATGGTGATCGCCATCCTGACGACCCTGGCGCTGCCCGGCGTGACCTCGTTCGGCACGATTGCCATCGGCATCGCCGTCGGCGGCGCGATCGGCGCGTTGATCGCGCTCAAGATCGCCATGACCGCGCTGCCGCAGCTGGTCGCCGCCTTCCATTCGCTCGTTGGCCTGGCCGCCGTGTTCGTGGCCGGCGCGGCATTCTTCTCGCCCGAGGCCTACGGGATCGGCACGGTCGGCGATATCAAGGTCGCCAGCCTGATCGAGATGTCCATCGGCACCGCGATCGGCGCGATCACCTTCACCGGCTCGATCATCGCCTTCGGCAAGCTGCAGGGCATCCTGCCCGGCAAGCCGCTGGTCTTTGCCGGACAGCATATGCTCAACCTGGGACTCGGCATCGCGCTGATCTTCTGCGTCGCCTGGCTGTCCGTCACCCAGTCCGAGACCGCCTTCTGGGTGATCGTCGTGCTGTCGCTGGTGGTTGGCATCCTGATCATCGTCCCGATCGGCGGCGCGGACATGCCGGTCGTTGTCTCGATGCTCAATTCCTACTCGGGCTGGGCTGCGGCCGGTATCGGCTTCACGCTCGGCAACCCGGCGCTGATCATCGTTGGCGCGCTGGTCGGCTCCTCGGGTGCGATCCTCAGCTACGTCATGTGCAAGGGCATGAACCGGTCCTTCTTCAACGTGATCCTCGGCGGGTTCGGCGGCGAGACCGCGGCGCCCGGCATGGAGGATCTCGGCGATCGGACGGTTCGCCAGGGCGCGGCCGACGACGCGGCCTTCATCATGGAACAGGCCGACAAGGTCATCATCGTGCCGGGTTACGGCATGGCGGTGGCACAGGCGCAGCATGCGCTGGCAGAGATGGCCCAGGTCCTCGAGGAGAAGGGCGTGGACGTGCGCTACGCGATCCACCCGGTCGCGGGCCGCATGCCGGGCCATATGAACGTGCTGCTGGCCGAAGCGAGCGTGCCCTACGACGTCGTGTTCGAGCTGGACGAGATCAACTCGGACTTTGCATCGACCGACGTGACCTTCGTGATCGGCGCGAACGACATCACCAACCCCGCGGCGAAGACCG
This sequence comes from Rhodospirillaceae bacterium, assembly GCA_038132575.1. Taxonomy (GTDB): domain Bacteria; phylum Pseudomonadota; class Alphaproteobacteria; order UBA6615; family UBA6615; genus UBA8079. Next base: position 370 of record JAYPRP010000050.1, on the reverse strand, counting down.
ACAAGACCAGCCCGATCTACGGGATGCCGGTCCTCAACGTCGAGGAATCGGGCACGGTGCTGTTCATCAAGCGCTCGCTCGCGTCCGGCTATGCCGGCATCGACAACCCGCTCTTCTACGAGGACAACACGATGATGCTCTTTGCCGATGCGAAGAAGATGTGCGAGGACATCGTCAAGGCGCTAAAGGGTGGCGGCCACTAAACAAATGCATTGGGCAGCCTTGTCCGCCGCTTGAAATGTAAAACGCACGACCCGCCGGGTCGTGCGTTTTCGTTTGTCCTTAAACTTAGGAGAGGCGTCTTATAAACAAATCCGAGCCCACGCGACAAGAGGCAATGTGGGTTTGCGTGGTGTGGTTTTAAAAAAAA
>JAYPRP010000049.1:0-18223 GCA_038132575.1 Rhodospirillaceae bacterium | reverse complement strand
CGGCACCATCGGGTCCGAAACGGTCATGAACTATGACGACGCGGCCCAGCGGGCCGCGCTCTGCACCGATGTTCTGAGCGACAAGTACGGTGACCGGATTATCACCTGCCACGGCGGTGCGATCGAAAAGTCAGAACATTTCGCCGAGTTCATCAAGCTCGCACCGCAACTGCACGGCTATGTCGGGAGCTCGTCGGCCGAGCGCTTCCCCATCGAGGATTCGGTGCCGGCCGTCACCCGGGGCTTCAAGGCGGTCCCGACCGGCGGTGCGTAGCAAAAAGGGCGCCACTTCCCGCCGCGGAAGCCCCAGCCGAGGACCTTGAACATGAAGGCACACACGACCCAGATCGCCGCCAGCGGCGTGGCGACGATCCCGATCGGCGGCGCGACGAAGATCATAATGATCGAGACGATGAGAGTCGCGACGGCGATGCCCCTGGCTAGCCTCGCCCGCCGGGGGTCAGGGCCCGACCAAGAAATGTCGCCGTATCGTTGATCAGCCTCTTGGCCTCGTCGATGACCGGGGAGTATCCGAAAAAGGCGTGCATGACTCCCGGATAGACTTGAAGAACGAAGAAGTGCTTCGCCTCCTTGAGGGTCATGGCGAATGTGAGCGAATCGTCTCGGATGGGATCGAGCTCCGCCGCCGCAATGAAAATCGGCGGCAATCCCGTCGGGTCGGCCTTCGCGGCGAACGCGCGCGGGTCGGATCGGTCCCCCGCGTCCGGCAAATAGCCATCATAAACCATCTGGGTGTACTCGGTGGTGAGCATGAAATCGCCGCCACCAAGCTCGGTCATGGAATCCGATTCCAGATTATAATCGAGCACGCCGTAGAGGGAGACAATCGCCTTGAGCAGGTCGGTACGTCCCTTGTCCCGCAGGGTAATCGCAGCACCCAGCGCGACACTCGCCCCCGCCGACGCACCGCCGATCGCGATCCGGTCGGTATCGAGGCCCCAATCGCCGCCATGCTCCGCGACCCATTCGAGCACCGCCACGATCTCGTCGACAGGGTCCGGGAAGGTGTGTTCGGGCACATGCACATAGTCGGCGCTGATAATGGCGCCGCCCCACGCCACCGCGATCTCGCGCATCTGCCGATCGTTCGAAAGCGGTCCGCCGATCCGGAACCCGCCGCCATGAAGATAAACAAAGACGGGCAACGTGCCATCGGCCGACGGGCGGTAGAGCTGCACGGGTACATCGCGAAACGGGCCGGGGATTGTACGCGCCCCGCTAACGGCCATGTCCGGCCCGCCCTCATTCCAGACTGCACGCGCGGCCTCAGCGCGGGCGCGCACCTCCTCGACACCCTCGCCTGGACCACCGAGTTCAGCGACGATCTCGGCGTTCCGCTTCAGGGCCTCAGCCTGCTGCGGATCAATGCGGTCGGTCGGTCGGTCGGTATTGTCGTTCGGCATGGTTTCCTCTTTTCCCGGTGCTGGCGGGACACAATGAACGCGGGACACTAACATCTCGAACCGCGCAGACAACACGCCCGCCCCGAACGTTTCCACTGTTGAAACCCCTAGACGGCAGAGTCGCACGACGTCCCGCAAACTCATGTTCCGGCGCGCGAGCCGAATGCTATAAGGCGGCATCTCGAAGTGCCGGACGCAGGCGTCATGCCGCTATTCGAAATCGCCGTTCTCGCCATTATCCAGGGCATCACCGAGTTCCTACCGATCAGCTCCTCGGGACATCTGCGACTGGGCTCGGAGACACTGGGACTGTCCGAGAACACCCTGATCCTCGATGTGGCCGTGCATGTAGGCACGCTGTTTGCGGTCGTCGGATACTTCTGGCGCGACCTTCTGTTCATGGTTGTCGGCGTGTTCGACAACCTGCGCGGCCGCAAGCATGACGGCGGGCGCCTCGCCGGATATCTGGTAATCGCGACCATCCCCATCATCGTCGCCGGGTACTTCGCCGACGACCTGATTGAAAGCCATCTGCGCACCCTAGAGATCGTCGGATGGGCGACGCTGGGCTTCGGCATCCTGCTGTTCCTCGCAGACCGGATGGGAATGACCATTCTCAGGATCGATCATCTTTCGGTCCCGCACGCACTGACGATCGGTATTGCCCAGATCCTGGCGCTCATCCCGGGCACGAGCCGGGCCGGTATCACGATCACCGCGGCGCGTTTTCTCGGCTACGACCGGCAGGAAGCCACGCGCTTTTCCATGCTGATGTCGATCCCGGCCATCGGCGGTGCCGGCCTGTTGATCGGTTTGCGGCTGCTCGAGACGGGCGATCCGGTCCTGACCCGCGACGCGCTGCTGGCCGCGATCATCGCGTTCGCAACGGCACTTCTCGCCATCGCGCTGTTTTTGCGCTGGTTGCGATTTGCCGGTTTCGGCCCATTCGTCATCTACCGCATCCTGCTGGGCGGCCTGATCCTCGGCTGGGTCTACGGCGCGTTCTAGTCGGTCCTGCGGGGCCGTGTCCGCGCGCCGCTACTGCGGGATCGGCGTGCGGCCCAACCGGCCACCCCGCCGATAGCGGTACAAATAGGTCGGCAGGATCGCATCCATCGCCGTGGGCGCAATTCCCAAGTCGGCGAGCGTTGCCGCATCCGAGCTCACCACGTTGTCCGACCGAAGTGAACGGAGCTGATCCCGGGTGACGGGACTCACCGGCAGAATGCCCGTCACAGTCGCGATCGTGTCACCAACGAAGAACGGGAGCGGCACGAGGAGGCGACGCCGGCGAATCTCGTCGAGCATCCGCGTCATCAGTTCTGCAAAGGTGCAGACCTCGGGGCCGCCCAGTTCATAGTCCTGTCCCCGGGCCGACGGGGCCGAAAGTGACGCAACGATCGCATCTGCCACGTCTGCGACATAGACCGGCTGGAAACGGGTCTCTCCCCCGCCAAACAGCGGCAGCACCGGGGCCACACGGGCCAGCCCGGCAAACAGGTTGAAGAAGCCATCCTCCGGCCCGAAGACAATCGACGGACGGACGATCACCGCATCCGGAAAGCCGCTCCGCAACGCCGCTTCGCCCGCGGCCTTCGATCGTGCATAGTCCGACAAAGCGTTCGGCGCAGCACCGATGGCGGAGACATGGACCAGCGACCTGACGCCCGCGCTCGCAGCGGCGATCGCGATCGCCGCAGGCGCGTCGGCGTGCAGGGCCTTGAAGGTCTGGCGGCCACGTTCGGCCAAAATGCCAACGAGATTGACGACGGAGTCGGTGCCCTCGACCGCGCGCGCCACCGCGGCGGCATCCGTCACATCACATGCAAACGGCGTGACCTGGCCGACCTGCCCGAGGGTTCGCAGGTATTTCGCCGCCTCCGGGTCGCGCACCGCGACCTGTACCGTCATATCCAGATCGGCGAGCCGCTCGACCACGTAGCGGCCGAGAAAACCCGATCCCCCGAACACCGTTACCCGACGTCGTTCCATCACAAAACTCCACGTTCGCAGCACTACCCGTAGGCTGTCCGGTGTATAGCGCCGGGCCGTACATTCTGCCAAGCTCGGTTGACAGGCTTCACGCGCGGGGTTAGTGACCGCCCGCCCGTCGCCGACGCGCGCGCACCCAAGACCCGGACGGTATTGTGGACATAGAGCTGCATCAGAACGACCTTCCCGACGGCCTCGACCTGGGCGACATGATCGCGGTCGATACCGAGACGATGGGTCTCAATCCGCTGCGCGACCGGCTTTGCCTGATCCAGCTTTCGGCCGGCGACGGCGTGGCCCATCTGGTCCAGTTTCCGGCAAGCGGCGGCGACGACTACGCGGCGCCCAATCTCAAGGCTCTTCTGGCCGACCGCGGGCGCCTCAAGCTTTATCACTTTGCGCGTTTCGATCTCGCGGCGATCAGCCAGTATCTCGGCACCGATGCCAGCCCGGTTTACTGCACGCGCACGGCCTCACGTCTCGTGCGCACCTTCACGGACCGTCACGGCCTGAAGGATCTCTGCCGCGACCTTCTGGGAGTGGATATCTCGAAACAGCAGCAGTCGTCGGACTGGGGCGCGGACGAGCTCTCGAGCGAACAGCTCGAATATGCCGCCAACGACGTATTTTTCCTGCACGAGATCAAGCTGCGCCTCGACGCCATGCTCGCGCGTCACAATCGCGCGGATTTGGCGCAGGCCTGTTTCGATTTTCTGCCGGCCCGGGCGGCACTCGACCTGGCCGGGTGGCCCGACACGGACCTGCTCGCCCACAGTTGAGCGCCGGGTGCTCCCAAAAGTGCCGGATTCCGGTGGCCGAATTGACGAGTCATCGCGTACAACCCATACTACAACTGTTTGATTCACGGGGATTTCCTGCGCGTCACGTGGATCGATCGCCCGCTTGAACGATCCTATTGAGCCTGCCGTGACCGGGACCGCAAAACCAGACTCGAAACCCGCACAGACCTCTCGCGACATCGATGCGGCGCGGCGTGTCTTCCGGCTTGAGGCTGATGCGTTGCGGGCAATGGGTGAGGCGCTGGACCAGGGCTTTGTCACCGCCGTCGATCTCGTCGACGGTGCCGCGGGCCGCACGGTCGTCACCGGCATGGGCAAGAGCGGACATATCGCGCGCAAGTTATCCTCGACCCTGTCGAGCACGGGCACCCCGTCTTTTTATGTGCATCCGGGCGAAGCCAGCCATGGCGACCTCGGTATGATCGCGCATGACGATGTGGTGATCGCGCTGTCGAACTCCGGCAAGACGCCGGAGCTCAACGACGTGATCAACTATTGCCGGCGTTTCAACGTGCCGTTGATCGCGATCACCGGCCGTGCCGGCTCGTCGCTCGCCGAGAACGCCGACTGCACGCTTCTTCTCCCCGCCGTCGCCGAAGCCTGTCCCATGGGCCTCGCGCCGACCACTTCGACAACCGCCATGCTGGCGCTCGGCGACGCGCTGGCCATCGCGCTCCTCGACCGGCGCGGCTTCACGGCCGAGGACTTCCAGGTCCTGCACCCCGGAGGCCAGCTCGGCCAGAACCTGCTGCGGGTTGGCGACCTGATGCACGACACGGCAGACCTGCCGCTGGTCGATGCCGGGGCCAGCGTCGGCGATGCGATCCTGGTGATGACGAACAAGGGTTTCGGCTGCGCTGGTGTCGTCGATTCCGGCGGCCAGCTCACGGGCATCATCACGGACGGCGACCTGCGCCGCCATATGTCCGATGCATTGCTGCAGCTCACTTGCGCCGACATCATGACGCCCGACCCCAAGACCATCCGCGCCCAAGCTCTCGCTTCCGAGGCGCTTGGCCTGATGAACGCAAGCAAGATCACGAGCCTGTTCGTCGCCGAAGACCGCACGCCGACGGGGATCCTCCACATCCACGACTGCCTGCGCGCGGGCATAGCCTAACCGCCCGATGAGCGACGCGGGAAATACGGCCCCCCAACCGAACGTGTCAGCCGACACGCGCGCCGCACGCCGCTCCCGGCTCGGTGCCGCTCCGCGCCGCCGGCGCAGCGGCTTCGGGCGATCGCGCATCGTCTCGACGATGAAGTATCTGCTGCCTGGGATCGCCTTCGCGCTGCTCGTCCTGGTCGCCGTGTGGCCGCGCCTGCTGCCCGACGAGGACCGCTTCCGCATCGACCTCGAGGCCGTCGGCCCCGCGGGTGGCGCCAAACCCCAGGTCCTGAACCCGCGTCTCCAGGGTATCGATTCCGCGGCTCGCCCTTTCCAGGTTACGGCCGATTTCGGGGCGCGCGGCCATGTCGAGAGCGGCGGCGAGATCTACGACCTGACGAACCCCAAGGCCGACATCATGCTCGCCGACGGCTCATGGGTCGCGCTGACGGCCAACGACGGGCGCTTCGAGGCGAAGACGAATACGCTTCACCTCACGGGTGACGTGAACCTGTATCATGACCAGGGTTACGAGTTCACGACCACCGCCGCACAGGTGGACCTGGTCACAAGCACGGCCTCGGGAGACCAACCGGTGGACGGCCAGGGACCGTTCGGATTACTCAGCGCCGAGGGGTTTCGGGTTTTCGATTCCGGTGACCGGGTCCTGTTCTTCGGCCCCGCACGCCTGACCCTCTTCGAGGGAGCCACCCCCCCGCAATGATTCGTGTACGCGATATACTGGCCGCCCTCGTGATGGCTTCACTCGCCCACATCCAGATTGCGCACGCACAGTCGCTCGGCTTCAGCCGCGGCGGCGACGGCCCGATCCAGATCGAGGCGGATGACGGCATCGAGTGGCAGCGGGCGAAGCAGCTCTACGTCGCGCGAGGCAACGCCCGCGCCCAGCAGGGAACCGTCACGGTCGAGGCGGACGAACTGATCGCCTCCTACCGGCCGAACGCCGCTGGGGAGAACGAGATATTCCGGATCGACGCGAACGGCAATGTCCGCATTCTTTCCGACGACGAGGTCGCGCGGTCCGACAAGGCGGTCTACGACATCGACAATGGCGTGCTGGTCATGACAGGCGATCGGATTCAGCTGGACACGGCGCAGGACACCATCGTCGCGCGCGACAGCATGGAGTATTACGAAACCCGGCAGCTCGCCGTCGCCCGGGGCGATGCGCTCGCGATCCGCGGCGACCGGCGGGTGCGCGCCGACGTGCTGACGGCGCATTTCGGCGAAGGCGGACAGCAGGCCAAGATGGAGCGGATCGAGGCGCTGGGCAATGTCATCGTCTCGACCCCGACCGACATCGTGCGCGCCGAAAAGGGCGATTACGACCCCGCCCGCGGCATCGCCACGGTCACCGGCAAAGTCAAGATCACCCGTGGAGACACGCAATTGAACGGCGAACGGGCAGAGGTTAACTTGGAAACGGGTGAGAGTCGCTTGCTCTCCTCGTCGTCCGGCGAGCGCGTCCGCGGGCTCTTCCTGCCACGGGCCAAAACCGGTGGCGATCCGGGATCGACAGGAAACCGATGAACGATCAGAACGACCTAGATGATTTCGGCGCAGACAGCATGCCGCGGTTGGTGACCAGCAACGAGGGCCTGGTCGTCCAGAACATCGGCAAGCGCTTCCGGAAGCGCCCCGTCATTCGCGACGTTTCCCTGTCGGTGCAGCAGGGCGAGGCGGTCGGCCTCCTCGGCCCGAACGGCGCCGGCAAGACGACCTGCTTCTACATCATCACCGGGCTCCTGACCGCCGATGCAGGCACGATCTCGCTCGACGGCCACAACATCACCGAGCTGCCGATGTATCGCCGTGCGCGTCTCGGGGTCGGCTACCTGCCGCAGGAAGCGTCGATCTTCCGCGGCCTGTCCGTCGAGCAGAACATCCGCTCCGTCCTCGAGGTCATCGAGCCCGAGCGGGACCGGCGCGAGGCGCTGCTCGACGATCTTCTGGCAGAGTTCTCGATCAGCCATCTGCGCCGAACGCCTGCGCTGGCGCTGTCCGGCGGCGAGCGGCGGCGCGTCGAGATTGCGCGGGCCCTGGCCAGCCAGCCGCACTTCATCCTGCTGGACGAGCCCCTCGCAGGGATCGATCCCATTGCTGTGGCGGACATTCGCGAGCTCGTCAGCCACCTCAAGGACCGAGGTATCGGCGTATTGATCACCGACCACAACGTCCGCGAGACCTTGGATATCGTCGACCGGGCATATATTTTGCATGAGGGCAGTGTCCTGATGAGCGGGGCACCGGCCGAAATTGTGTCCCATGCCGATGTGAGACGTGTTTACCTTGGCGAAAGATTCAGTTTGTAGAAGACGTTAACCATGGCTCTGACAACGCGTCTCGACGTCCGGCAGACGCAGGCGCCGGTCATGACGCCGCAGTTGCAGCGGGCGATCAAGCTGTTGCAACTGTCGAATCTGGAACTGGCCGCCTTCGTCGAAACAGAACTTGAGGAGAATCCGCTTCTCGAGCGCGAAGACACGCTGATCGAGGACGAGAGCGCTCCGGCGGAGACGGGGACGAACACCGGCGACGACGGCGATGCCGCGACCCTGACGGGGCGTGAGGCGCTAGGTTCGGAAGAGGCACCCCTCGACACCAATTACACCAATGTCTGGCAGGACGACCCGTTCCGACCGGCCGGCGGCGGCGCGCCCGCGCCGCGCAGCGACAGCGACTCCCTGCCCGGCATCGACCAGACCATGGCGAGCGAGGTTACGCTACGTGAACATCTGACCAATCAACTCAGTCTCTCGGTCTCCGATCCGATCGACCGTCTGGTCGGCCGCGCGATCATCGATTCTCTGGACGATCGCGGCTTCCTGACCGTGTCGGTCGAGGACATCGCGGAGCAGCTCGGCTGCGATACCGTGCTCGTCGAGCGCGTTCTCGATATCCTACGGAATTTCGAGCCGACCGGCGTCTTTGCGCGCGACCTCATCGAATGCTTCGCGCTGCAACTCGCCGAGCGCGACCGCCTCGACCCGGCCATGCGGGCGATGCTCGAGAATCTCAACCTCCTGACCAAGCACGACCTGCCGGGTCTCCGACGGGCCTGCGGCGTCGACGAGGAGGACCTCGCTGACATGCTGGCCGAACTGAAGACGCTGGACCCTAAGCCCGCGGCGGCCTTCGAGAATGCAAATGTGGAGTATGTGACGGCCGATGTGATAATGCGGCCCAAGCAGGGCGGCGGCTGGGAGATCGAGCTCAACAACGACACCCTGCCCCGGGTCCTCGTGAACCGCGCCTACCATGCCGAGGTCAGCAGCCTGACCAGCGAGAAGGAGGACAAGGCGTTCATCCAGGAGCGCCTTCAGGCGGCGAACTGGCTGGTCCGGGCGCTCGATCAGCGCGCGCACACGATACTCAAGGTCGCGACGGATATCATCCGCCAGCAGGATGCCTTCTTCCGCCTGGGAGTGGCGCATCTCAAGCCGCTGATCCTGGCGGACATCGCGGCTGCCGTGGATCTCCACGAAAGCACGATCAGCCGGGTGACGAACAACAAGTACATGGCTACGCCCCGGGGGCTGTTCGAGCTCAAGTACTTCTTCACGACCGCCATCGGCTCCACCACCGGCGGCGAGACCCATTCGGCCGAAGCGGTGCGCCACAAGATCAAGCTTCTGATCGACAACGAGTCCCCGAAGTCGATCCTGTCGGACGACCGGATCGTGGAGATGTTGCGCGGAGATGGGGTCGAGATCGCCCGGCGAACGGTGGCCAAGTATCGGGATTCACTCAAGATTCCGTCTTCGGTCGAGCGCCGGCGCATGAAACGCGCTGCCGGGTGAAGTTCGTTTATTCACAAGCTCTTACTTGAATTAACGGTGGCGTTGCACACCTCCCGAGTGGAAACAGTGGACCGTATTGACAGCTTCACGGCGCCTGACTAAGTTCCGCGCCGCAAATCGAGAGCGAAGCACAAACATTTCGGTACGAAGAAGAAGCGACGTGCAGCGTTGCGACCCGGCCAGAAGCGGGGCACTCGTACTAACAGGATAACGGTTCAAGTTCTCGAGGTCCCTTCGGCCCCGGTGCTCCATTTTATAATCACAGGCGGCATTCGAACCCGTGCAGAACAACGTGACAGGACAGCAAATCGACGTGGGCGACGCCCTGCGCGGCCAGATCGAGAGCGCTATCGAGGGGACGACGGATAAGTATTTTGCCGACGCCATCGACCCGAGCGTCGTGCTTCGACGCGAATCCTATCGAATTCGCGCAAGCAATAACATGCATGTCGGGCGCGGCATCCTTGTGCGCGCCCACGAGGAGGCCGACGATCCCTACGCAGCCTTCGATGTTGCGCTCGCGTACCTGGCAAAGCGCCTGCGCCGGCACACGTGGCGGCTACGCGACCACCACAAGGAACGTGAGACAGTCAACGCGGCCGTCACACCGGAATATGTGATCGTCCCCTATGTCGGCGACGATGACGACGCCGAGGAGGTTCCGGCCGATGACAACCCAGTCGTGATCGCCGAGGACCAGACCTCGATCGAGAGCCTGACGGTCTCGGAAGCCGAGATGCGGATGGACCTTACGGACAGCCCAGCCCTGGTTTTCCGCAACGCCACGTATGGCGGCATGAGCGTCGTCTACCAGCGCGCCGACGGCAATGTCGGCTGGATCGACACCCCCGAGAACGAGGCCTAGCGAGAAGACGATGAATATCGACGATATTCTCGAACCCGGCAGCGTCATTGCGAACCTGCGCGCGACCAGCAAGAAGCAGGTCTTGCAGGAGCTGTCGAAGGCAGCCGGCGACGCGCTCGGCATCGATGCGCGCCGGGTGTTCGACATCCTTGTCGAACGCGAGCGGCTCGGCTCCACCGGCGTCGGCGCAGGCCTCGCGATCCCCCACGGCAAACTGCCGGGCCTGAAGCGTCTGCAGGGCGTGTTCGCGCGGCTCGAGAAGGCGGTGGATTTCGACTCGATCGACGACGAACCGGTCGACCTCGTGTTCCTGCTGCTGGCGCCGGAAGGCGCGGGCGCCGATCATCTGAAGGCACTCGCCCGGGTGTCGCGGATCATGCGTGACCGCGATTTCTGCGACAAGCTGCGCGGCTCCGACAATCCGGACGCGATCTTCGCGCTGCTGATCGAATCTGAGTTCGTCGCACCGGAAAAATTCCGGGTCGCGAGCTAGCCGCGCACCACGCCGTCAGTGAACGCTGACGGGCTCCATGTCATGCTGCTTGACCGCCGCGAAGGCGATGTCGCGCTCGGCCATCACGCCCAGCTCGTTGCCGTCGGCGTTGTGGATCGTATAGACCGTGCGGCCGTCAACGACGGCGGGCCGCACATAGGCGAGCCGGTCAACCCCAAGGGCGGCGAACTGGATCGGGCTGAACTTCTCGAAACGCGTGTTCATTATGCCTGTCCTTTCGTCTCCACATCGAGGGCCGGCGAAACGCTGCCCTCGATCGCAATCTTGCGCACATTGCGTTCCGGTCGCGGCAGGGACACGTCGATGTGCAGTAATCCATTGTCGAGCGAGGCCGATATCACCTCGACGCCGTCCGCCAGCACAAAGCTGCGCTGGAACATGCGCGTAGCGATCCCGCGATGGAGATACTCCCGTGCTTCCTGCTCGGCCTGCTTACCGCGCACGGTGAGCTGGTTGTCCTCGAGCTGGATATCGAGGTCGTCGCGCGCGAAGCCGGCCACCGCGAGGGTGATCCGCAGCTGGCTTTCGCCGGTGCGTTCGATGTTGTAGGGAGGATAGCCGTCCGAGGACGCCTTGGAGATGCGCTCCAGTGTGCGCTCGAATTCATCGAATCCGAGCAGAAGCGGGCTGTTGAGCGGGGACAAACGTGGCATCGCTGTCACTCCTCCTGATGAGCGAGTTCCGAGCCGCGCCCCAGACCGGTCGGCATTGAAAGGCCGGGCGGCACGATCCTTGGGGCCCGCTAACGGCGCCCCGGGTTGCATGTGCCATGCGCTTGCATGAGCTACACAGAGTTAAGATAAATTAATTTCGAAAATGGAAATTTCAATGTGCGGCGGCTTTGTGAATCCATCCCTGGCCCGGAATCGCACCCGAACGCATGAGCGTCAGAAACACGAGCGCGTCACGATCGCCCGCATTCGCCAGGCGTTCCAGCCGGTCCCAGCCGGCATGCGTCCGGTCATGGCGAAATTCGTCGGCCGGCGGCGGCGCCCAGCCGGAAATCTCCGGCACCATCCGCGTCTGCGCATGCGTAACGGCCAGATTAGGGATGCCGGCGGGCGGTGAGAGTGCCGCTTGCCCTGGCCAGTCCGTTGCCACATCGGCCCCGGCCGGCATCCCTGACCCTACAGACGGCGCACGTATGGGTGCCCCATCGGTCATGGCGAAGATCGCGACAAACGTCACTATCGGCAGACCGCCGATGATCCATGCGAGCATCGTTAAACCGCGCAAACGTCTCTCCTCCCTTACAAGGCTGATGAAAGACTAGCCGCGCAACGGGGCCGCCGGATGTCGGTAATGGGGCCATTTCATGCCGGGACGGTATGACACGACGTTTCGAAATCCTCATGCTGAGCTTGTCAAAGCATAAGGAATACCGACACTTCTCCTTCGACAAGCTCAGGATGAGGTGTCGTTCGATGCCGGGTCAGGCCCGCGCATGACGGTGGCGGATTGCGCGCCTCCTATCCCTGGAATGCCGCCTCCGGCAGGCCGGCCACCCCAACGTTCAGCGCAAAGATGGCCCCGGCCAGCGGCTCGGCGGCCAGTTCCTCGGGCGTCAGCATGATCCGGGCGGTGGTAACATAAAGCGTCCGGAGATCCTCCCCGCCGAACATAGGGCAGGTGACCCGGCTCGCCGGCAGCGCGACCTGGCGGTCCACGGTGCCGTCCGGCGCCAGCCGCGTCACCCGGCCGCCGCGAAATTCGGCGACCCAGACCCCACCCTCAGCATCGACGATGGCGCCGTCAGGCGTACCCCGCCCGTCTTCCTCGGGAAAGGTCGCGAAGATACGGCAATTCGCAATGTCGCCGGTGGCGGGATCGTAGTCCCAAGCGCGCATCTCGCGGGTCGGGGAATTAGCGGTGTACATAGTCTTCCCATCGGGCGACCAGCACAGCCCGTTCGAAACTAGGATATCGTCGATCATCCGGTGCATGGACCGATCCGGATCAAGACGGTGGAACGCGCCCACGGGTTCGCGTTCAAAGTAGGTCTCAGGCGGACCATTCGGATCGTACATCGACCCCGCCCAAAAACGGCCCTGGCGGTCGGTCCGGCCGTCGTTCAGACGGTTCAGCGGCCGATCCGGCTCGGGATCGCCGATCCATTCGGGTTCAAGCGGCACGCCTGGTGGGCCGGGTTCGAGAAACGCGAAGCCACCGCGGAACGCACCCACCAACCCACCGCCTGCACGCAGCACGATGGAGCCGGTCTCCTGGGGCAGCGGCCACTTGTTATCGATTCCGCTTTTCGGATCGTAGCGATGCAGCGCCGGCGCCTTGATATCCAGCCACCACAGGCATTGTTCCTCCGGCGACCAGACCGGGCTTTCGCCAAGGATTGCCCCCGCCTCGAACACGCCCATAATCGCGTCATCGCTCATTTCGACCCCCGTCTTTCAACCGCAACCCAGCCATGCGACGATGCCACGATACAAAATAAAAAAGGGGAGACAGGCAATGATCGTCGACGCGCGCACCTACGCCATAAAGCCGGGCCAGATGCCGGCGTTCCTGAAGAATGTCGAGGAGGTCGGCCAGCCGCTGCAGCGCAAGCACGGCTTCGAGCCGGCAGGCTACTACACGGTCGAGACTGGCGAGATCAACTCGGTTGTCCACTACTGGAAATGGGAGAACGCGCAAGTCCGCCAGGACTGCCGTGCCTCGCTCTACGCCGACCCCGAGTGGACCGAGTATCGCGCGGGCAGCGCCGACAAGCTGGTCTCCCAGTCGAACCGCCTACTCGCCGCGACCGACGTGGTTGAACCCTTTGCCTTCATGGGCAACGGCAGCCCCACCGGCTTTGTCGATGAGCGCACCTACACCGTCACCTACGCCCAGGTGCCGAACTATGTGGCGGTCACCAAGGCGATGGCCTGGCCGATCATCGAGGACTCCGGCTGGCAGCTGATCGGCTACTTCTCCTCTATCACCGGGAAAATAAACCAGGTCGTGCATCTCTGGTACTGGGACAGCCAGGGCCAGCGTGAAGAGCGCCAGGCCAAGGCAGTCAGCGACCCCCGCTGGCCGCTCTACCAAGCCGCGAACGGGCACCGTGTCGTCGATCAACAGAACCGCTACCTGGTCCCCACTTCCTTCTCGAAGGTGAAGTAGGGACGCGGCACCGATCACCATGGCCGAGACGCCCAAACGCAGCCGGCGCCCGGTGGACGCCGCGACGATGGTGGTCTGGCGCCGCCATCGCGGCACCGTCGAGGTCCTCATGGGCCGGCGGCACCGTAACCATGTCTTCATGCCGCACGCCTACGTGTTTCCCGGTGGGCGGGTCGAGCGCGCCGACGGCCGGCTGAACCCGGTGGCCGAACTTCGCGCCGACGTGCAGGCAAGGCTCGAACGCGCCGCCACATCGACGCGCGCGCGTGCCATCGCGGCGGGTGCGGTGCGCGAGACCTGGGAGGAAACTGGGCTAATTATCGGAGATCTGGAAGGCGATACCCTCCAACCGGACCTCGCAGGCCTCGACTATTTCTTCCGGGCAATCACCCCACCGGGAGGGTCGCGCCGGTTCGACGCGCGTTTCTTTCTGGTGAACGCCGAGCATGCATCGGGCACGCTCGCCGGCGACGGCGAGCTCCTGGACCTCGCGTTCCGCTCGTTCGCGGACTCACGGAAGCTCGACGTGGCCGGGATCACCCGGATCGCCATGGCCGAGGCGGAGCGGCACATCGACAACCCGCCCGCGCCCGACCCCGCGCGCCTGGTGCCGCTGTCGCGGTTCCTGCGCGGCCAGTACTACATCACACCAGAATAGTGCGATGGCGATCTGTGTTTGTCATACGCGGGCCTGACCAGCGTATCTCGTCGCCAGACCCAGAGAGATGTCCAGATCAAGTCCGGGCATGACGGAACCTAACGACCTTTGAGGCGGTAGATTTCCCCATCCTCCTGCACCCGCCCCGTCTCCACCATGTGGATGAGGTGGGCCAGCACCGAGCGCGCGGCCGGCGGATAGAGCTTCGGGTCCACGTCGGCATACATGCGCGGCACCATCTCGGCGATGGTCGCGGGGCCGTTCGCGAGCTCGCCCATGATCTGATCCTCGCGCTCGTGGCGGTGGGCCAGCAGCGCCAACACATAGGGCTTGGGGTCGTCGATCGGTGCGCCATGGGTCGGGAAGTACCGGGCCGCATCATGGTGCCCAACTTTCTCGAGCGAGGCCATGTAGGCCGCCATGTCGCCGTCAGGCGGCGAGACGATCGACGTGGACCAGCCCATGACGTGATCGCCGCACAGGAGCGCGGATTCCTCGCGGAGCGCGAAGCACAAATGGTTCGAGCAGTGGCCGGGGGTGTGCACCGCCTCGACCGACCAGCCCTTCCCCGTCACCACGTCGCCGTCCCCCACCACATGATCCGGCGCGAAGTTGTAGTCGGCGCCATCCTCGCTCGCGCCGTCCTCGGGCCGGGTGCCGTGGGGGCCGTACGCGTAGCTCGGGGCGCCCGTCGCGGCCTGCACCGCCTTCACCGCGGGGGAGTGATCGTTGTGGGTGTGGGTCACGAGGATGTGGCTGACGGTCTCGCCTCGGATTGCGTCGAGGAGCGCGTCCACATGCTCGGCCAGGTCGGGCCCCGGATCGACAATCGCCACCTGGCCGTAGCCGACGATGTAGGTACCGGTGCCGTGCAACGTGAACGCCGACGGGTTGTTGGCGATCACACGCCGGATCAGCGGCGTGAGTTCATCGACCCGGCCGTACTCGAAGTCGAGCTCGCGGTTGTAGGGAATTTTTGTGGGCACAATTTTCTTCCTCGTCATTCCGGCTGCAGGTGCGCAGCGCCGGAAGGCCGGAATCCATAAACACGGTCGATTAACGGGCGGGGGCCTGAGTTAATGGATTCCCGCCTGCGCGGGAATGACGACAGCGCAGGACACATACGTCTCAGCCCTTCCGCCCGATCGCGCCCGACGCCTTCAGCGCTGTGATGTCGTCGGCCGGCAGGCCCCAGGCAGCGAGCGCGTCCTCGGTGTGCTCGCCCGGCACCGACGGCGGCGAATGGATGCGCCCCGGCGTTCGCGAGAACTTCGGCGCCGGCCCCGGCTGTGTGATTCCCGCAACTTCGACGAAGTTGTCGCGCGCCCGGTTGTGGGGATGTTCATGTGCCTCGGTCATGGACATGACCGGCGCAAAGCAGACATCCGAACCTTCCATGATCCCGACCCATTCGTCGCGGGTCTTGCCGGCGATCACCTCTGCGAAGCGCGCCTTCAGCTCCGGCCAGCGCTCCCGGTCCATCTGGTCGGGCAGGTCCGCATCGGCGAGACCAAGCTTGTCGAGCAGGAGCATGTAGAACTTCTTCTCAATGGAGCCGATGGAGATGAACTTCCCGTCGGCGCATTCGTAAGCGTCATAGAAGGGCGCACCGCCGTCGAGGATGTTAGAGGCCCGCTCGTCGGTGAAGTATCCCGACGCATGCAGCCCGATGACGGGGATCATCAGGCTCGCCGCCCCATCGACCATGCCCACGTCCACCACCTGGCCCTGGCCGCTCTGGCGCGCCTCGAAGACGGCGGCCATGACACCGAAGGCGAGGTAGAGCGCGCCGCCGCCATAGTCACCGATCAGGTTGAGCGGCGGGGTTGGCTTGTCCTTGCCACCGATGGCGTGGAGCGCCCCCGACAGCGAGATGTAGTTGATGTCGTGGCCCGCCGCGTTGGCGAGTGTGCCCGTGCCGCCAAACCCTGTCATCCGCGCATAGATCAGTCTTGGATTGCGGGCCATGCAGTCGTCGGGGCCAAGGCCGAGTTTCTCGGTCACGCCCGGCCGGTAGGGCTCGATCAGAACGTCCGCCTGCTCGACTAGCCGCAAGACCGTCTCGACGCCATCGGGGTTCTTGAGATCGACCGCGACGGAAGGCCGCGAGCGGGTCGCCAGGTCGAACTCCGCGCCGCGCGGGACACCGAGGCCCGCGTCGGCCGGGCGGTCGATCTTGACCACGTCGGCGCCCAGGTCGGCCAGCAGCATCGCGGCGAACGGCCCGGGGCCGATGCCCGCGAGCTCAACCACCTTGAGGCCCACCAGCGGGCCGGAGCGTTCGGATGCGTCGGACATGCTTTCTCTCCTCTCTCGAAAGGCGGTACCCTGCGGGCTAAGATCGGCGAGTGCAATGGCCAACTCGCCCGCCGCACAGTCCCAGGCAGATCAAGTCCATCATGAGCGGAACCCAAGCGCCCCCGCGTTCCTTCGCAGCGCTGCGCCAACCAGGGCTTACGCGCCTACCTAATGCACACGGCGCTGGCCATGAACGCCGACGCGGCCGAGCGTGTGGTCACCTACCTAGTGATCTGGTAGAAGTCCGAATCGTCCACCTTCGGCGGGTTCGCGGTGGTCGTGCGCTGACTGCCCTTCCTGTTCTTCTCGATCCACGCCGGCGCGATCATAGCCGTCGAGAGCACTGCCGATGGCTCCGCCGCAGCGCCCAGCGGCTTCATCTAGATGGGCGCCGGATTCCTGAGCACGATGCTGGTGACCGGTCTTGTCCAGACCTCGTTCTTGCAGCTGGGTCTCCTCATGCTCGGCTGTACCACCCTGTCCTAGCTGTTCTTTGTGACCCTGGTCGTGCGCCGATGAAGGTGGGCCACCGCACACGGTCTCTGCTATTTTGACATGGGCCAACCGGAAGGAAACGCCGATGTCCAAACCCGTGACCCTCGAGGTCTTTTCTGACTACGTCTGACCCTGGTGCTATCTCAGCACCGTGCGTGTTGAAAAACTCCGCCAGGCCTACGACGTCGATATTCAGACCGTGCACTTCCCGCTGCACCCGGAAACACCAGCCGACGGCCAGTCCCTCGAACAGCTATTCGCGGGCCGCGACGTCGACCTCGACGCCATGTACCAGAATATGAAGGCGCGGATGGACAAGGAGGGCCTGCCCTACGGCAAGCGGACCCACACTTACAACAGCCGCCTCGCGCAGGAGCTTGGCAAGTGGGCCGACACGCATGACGGCGGCGATGCAATCCACATGAAGCTCTACAAGGCCTACTTCGTGGAAGGGCGTAACATCGGTGATCCCGATATCTTGGTCGAAATCGCCGAGAGCGTCTGCCTCAGTGGCGCGGCCGCCCGCGAGGTAATCGAGACGCGCAGCTTCGAGACGGCGGTCGATGCCGACTGGGAGAAATCCCGCCAGTATGGCATCACGAGCGTTCCGACCTATGTCGCGGATGCCAAGGGCGTCGTCGGCGCGCAGCCCTACGGGGTGCTCGAGCGACTGCTGGACGCCGCGGGGGCGCAGAAACGAAACTAGTCAGAGCATCGGGCTCTGCCCGATCATCGCGGGGCCCTTCTGCACGCGCCTGACGCTCATGAACAGGGACCAGCCGGCCGTCCCCGCCGCGGCAAGCGAAAACAGCACGTGGACGGGCTTTGCGGCGCCCGCGATGGAAACGATTGCGCCGATCACGGCCGGTACCATGCCGATCAAAAAGACAAACGCCTCGAGGCAGAGCAGCGCCTACACCTCGAACAGCAGCGTCATCGCATAGAGAACGAACGAAACCGCGCCGAACAAAAGCAGCTCGCAGGGTACAAGCGCGATCGGTGCTCGCAGGCCGGTCAGAAGAGGATCCAGTACGCTACACAGGATCTCCAACGTGCAGGTTCCCTACTTCATGTCTTCCGGAAAATCGGGCTGCGCCTGCGGACGCGCATCGAAGAAGGCCGGACTCT
>JAYPRP010000048.1:17772-18414 GCA_038132575.1 Rhodospirillaceae bacterium | reverse complement strand
AGTCACAATCCCTCGTCATGCCCGGACTTGATCCGGGCATCTCTTGAAGAACGGTGACGAGATACGCGGGTCGAGCCCGCGTATGACGTTAAAGAGGTTTGCGGGCGTGTTTGAAACTCGCCCGACCCGCCCTGCGCCAATCGATCACGGCCCCCACAGGGCGGGTTGCCGCCAGGGCTCCGGCACTTTGAGCGTGCCGGCGGGAGCGTCGCCGTCCCGATCCAGGGCGATGGACTGCCATGCCGTACGCCACGCGTCCGGCAGCGGGTAGGGGGGCGCGATGCGGGCATCGGCCTTGAACCCGAAGCGCCCGTAGTATCCGGGATCGCCCAGCATGAAGACCCCACGCACGCCGGCTGCGGCCATCAGGTCCAACCCGTTGCGCACCAGCGCCGAGCCGATCCCCGCTTTCTGCAAGGCTGGCGCGACCGCGAGGGGCCCCAGGAGCGCGAAAGCATCCGGATAACCGCCGAGGCTGCATGCGGTGAACACCACATGGCCCGCGATGGTGTCTTCGGCGGTGGCGACACGCGACGTGACGTCGTCGCGGTCCGCTAGCAGGTTGCGCAGGAGCGGCAGGAGGTCCTCGTCGGGAAAGGCCGCCGGGTAGAGTCGCTCGATCGCCGCCGTATCGGCTGGCCG
>JAYPRP010000048.1:0-17762 GCA_038132575.1 Rhodospirillaceae bacterium | reverse complement strand
TTGCGGACATGGATCTGAGCCGATTCTCGAATCCCGTCATGCCCGGACTTGATCTGGGCATCTTCCGGCGGGCGGGTCTGTGACCCGCCCGTGATCTGCCCCTAAAGCCCGAGAATTTCCCGTGCCTGCTTCTCGTCGGCGACTTCGGAACCCATGGACTCGACGATCTCGACGGCGCGCTCCACGAGCTGGGCGTTGCCCGATGCGAGCTCGCCACGCGCGATGTAGAGGTTGTCCTCGAGCCCGACCCGGCAGTGGCCGCCGAGCAGCACGGCAGAGGCGACCATCGGGAACTCGAAGCGCGAAATCCCGAAGGATGCCCAGTTGGCGTTCGCCGGCAGCATGTCCCGCATCAGCATCATCGTCTCGGCGGTGGCCGGCGCGCCCCAGGGAATACCCAAGCAGAGCTGGTAGAGGGGCTTGTCGTCCTTGATGACACCGATCTCGACCATGTGGTTGGCGAGGCGCACATGCCCGGTGTCGAAGACTTCCAGCTCGGGCTTCACGCCAGCGTCCTGGATCAGGGTCGCCATCTTGTTGAGCATGTCGGGCGCGTTGACCATCGGCCGGTCGCCGAAGTTCATGGTCGCCACGTCGAGCGAGCAGATGTCGGGCTTGTTCTCGACCACATGTTCGACCCGCTCCTCGGCGCTCTTCATCACGCTGCCCGCCGCGATTTCGCTCGGATTGTCGAGATCGGGGATCAGCCGCGCCCCGGGGCCCGTCGTTAGGTTGATGATCACCGGCGCGTTCGCGTCGCGGATCCGGTCCACCACCTCCTTGTAGAGCTTGGGATCCATGCTCGCCTTTCCCGTCTCCGGGTTGCGCACATGGATGTGCACGATGGCCGCACCGGCCTTGTTGGCGGCGATCGCCTCGTTGGCGATCTCCTCCGGCGTCACGGGGACAGCCGGGTTGGCGCCCTTGGAGTCGGCGGCGCCGGTGACGGCGCAACTGATGATGACGGACATGCGTGTTCCCCCTCGTCGGATATCCTTTGGTGTCCCGATGCCTTGTTTGGCATATTCCGGGCGAGCCTAAAGAGCCGCGCGGCCGCGAACAAGGCCGCTACCGATGCCGCCACCCACGCAGAGGAGGGGAACCCGCTATGTCTGATGCCGAACGCGCCGCCGCGCATGTCTCGCCGAAGATCAGCGCCGCGGAGATGGAGGCGACCCGGGTCGCCCGCTTTAAGGACCTGAAGAAGTTCAACATCGCCTTCGTCGACTCGCTCCTGCCCGAACATCGAAAGAAAAACCTCAAGGTGATCGGCCGCGGCGTGGTCGAGGACCCGCGCATGAACCCTCCGATCGCCGACGACCACGGCTTTACCGTCGCCTTCATCACCTGTGAGCCGAACACCGGCGCGGCGCTGCACAGCCACGAAACGGCCGAGGTGTTCATGCCGCTCAACGGCCAGCTCGTCGTCTACTGGGGCGACGAGGGCGAGGAGGAGCTGACCCTCGACCCATGGGACACTGTTTCGGTGCCCGAGGGCGTGATGCGCGGCTTCCGCAACCCGGGCGACGAAGAGCTCGTTATCCTGGCCATGGTCGGCCAGCAGGATGGGGGCGGGCCCGTGACCTGGCATCCGGACATCCTCGAGCGCGCCAAGGACACCGGTCTCGCTGTGGAAGACGGCAAGCTGGTCCGGCTCGACAACTTCGCCCTGCCCGATGGTATGCAGGAAATCGAAACGGGGTAATGGACTTCACGGGTCCGCAAACCAACTGACAATGAAACGCGGCGCCGCCCGGCGCCGTTTTCTCAAACAATCCGAGAGGGGGCCGTGCGATGGTCAAGGCAATCCGCATTCATGAATTTGGCGATGTCGATGTTCTGAAATGGGAGGACATCGAGGTCGGCGATCCCTGCCCGGGTGAGCTGCGCGTGCGGCACACGGTGATCGGCTTCAACTTCCTCGATATCGCCGTCCGTCGGGGACTCTACCCGGTGTTGCCCGAGCTGCCCTCGGTGCTGGGGACGGAGGCTGCCGCGGTGGTCGAGGCGGTCGGTGACGGCGTCACCGGAATCAAGGCGGGCGACCGGGTCGCCTATGCCGCCACCATGCCCGGCGCCTATGCCGAGGCCCGGCTGATCGAGGCGTCCCAGGTGGTGGTCCTGCCCGACGGCGTGTCGGACGAGATCGCGGCCGCCAGCATGCTCAAGGGCATGACGGCGGAATACCTCATCCATCGCTGCTATCCGGCCCAGGCCGGGCAGACGGCGCTGGTGCACGCGGCGGCCGGCGGCGTCGGGCTGTTCCTCTGCCAGTGGCTCGCGGCGAAGGGCGTCAATGTTATCGGGACGGTCGGTTCCGATGCGAAGAAAGAGACGATCCTCGCCAACGGCGCGGCCCATGCGGTCAATTACAAGACCGAGAACTTCCAGGAGGTCGCCCGCGAGGTCACCGGAGGGACCGGCGTCGACGTGGTCTATGACAGCGTCGGCAAGGACCACTATGAGCGCTCGATCGATTCCCTGCGTCCGCGCGGTTACATGGTGAACTATGGCAACGCGTCGGGACCGCTGCCGCCGATCGATTCCGTCGAGCTGAACGTGAAGGGCTCGCTGTTCTTCACCAAGGCCTCGATGCGCTTCTACCAGCTGACCCGCGAGGAGCTCGAGAACAGCGCGGCGACCCTGTTCGACGCACTGGCCAAGGGCGATGTGACGACCGTGATCGGCCAGCGCTACAAGCTCGAGGACGTCGCCACCGCCCACACCGACGTGGCGGAGGGGCGGACGACCGGCTCGACCGTCTTCACCATCTAGGGGCACCCTTCGAGACGATCGCTGCGCGATCTCCTCTGGGTGTGGCGTGTTTTCTCTCCTCATGTTGAGGAGCCGCCGCAGGCGGCGTCTCGAAGCATATGATCGCGAGAGCGACACAGCGGGGAAACGATCATGGAGTTCGAATACCGCCCCGTCAGCGAGGCCGCGCTGACGTTGATGCGCGAAGGTCATAACCACCCGGAGATGGTCGCGACCCTAGCAGAGATCGCGGCAGAAGGCGTGCCGCCTGCACCCGAAAACCAGGACGGCGAGACCGAGGACGTGTTCGGGCTGGAGGTGACCCATCGGTTCGTCGAGGCGCCGGGCGAGAGCGAGACGCTCCGCTGGCACTTCGTCGAGGCAGGAGAAGGCCCGGTGCTGCTGCTCATGCACGGCATCCCGCAGTCCTGGTGCATGTGGCGTCCGATCCTGCCGGCGCTGGCGGAGCATTTCCGCTGCTTGGCGATCGATCTCAAGGGCTACGGACAGTCCGACAACCGGCGCGGCGACTATCGTCACGAGGGTGTTGCGGACCAGGTAGTCGCACTCCTCGACACGCTGGAAATCGACCGGTTCAACCTGTTCAGCCATGACCGCGGCACGGTCCAGGCGGACTTCATCGCCGCCAAGCAGGCCGACCGGCTGATCCGCTGGGTGCGTGGCTCCCAGCACCTGATCCACTTCCATCCCGATCTGGCGCCCCAGGAGCGTCTTTTCTCCGACCTCGAGACGCGGGGTGTGTTGCAGGACCCGGCGAAGATGTTCGAATGGGGGTACGGTCGCCTTTGCAAGCACCCGATCCCGGAGGCCGAGGTCGTCCGCGCGATCCAGGAGTTCTCGCGGCCGGGGACGGGGCTCGCGGTCGAGCGTTATTTCCAGTCCTCGACGTTCCGTAAGGACTGGATCGACCGGCGTACCCGGCTGATCCCCGCATGGAAGGCGCCGATGCTCATTCTCCAGGGTTCGGACGAGCCGCCGATGCCGGTCGAGAATTACGAGGGGCTCGAGGCATATCTGCCGGACGCGCGGGTCGAACTGGTCGACGGCGGGCATTTCTACGTCGAGGAGAACCCCGAGGACACGCTCGCGAAGGCGCTACCGTTCCTGCTGGAGGATTAGAAGCCAGCATTCAACTTTTTCGTCATTCCGGCTGGAGGCGCTTCGCGCCGGAAGGCCGGAATCCAAAGTCGCTGCTGCCAGCCTGGACTGGCCGTTGTGTTTATGGATTCCCGCCTGCGCGGGAATGACGACCAAAGCGGTGTCAGCCGTCCTTTTCGGACGTCATCTTCTCGAACGCCGCCAGGGTTTCGGCGCTGACGTAATGCTCGATGCCCTCGGCGTCGAGCTCGGCGTTGCGGGCACTGACCCCGATGGCGCGCAGGAAGTTCAGGACGATCTGGTGGCGCTCGCGGGATGCCTGGGCCAGCGCGCTCCCCTGTTCGGTCAGAAAGATCGAGCGGTAGGGACGAGACGTGACCAGTCCGTCGCGTTGCAGCCGCTTGATGATCTTGTTGACCGTGGCGTGGGACACGCCGAAACGCTGCGCGAGATCCGTGACCCGGGCCTCGCCATAGGCATTGATCAGGTCGTCGATCATCTCGACATAATCTTCCGCCTTCTCCGTCTGCTGCGCGTTACGGACGCGCTCGAACTGTGCGGCCTGACGGTCCGCGTCCATCAGCGTGTCGGTCTCTTCCGACGGCTCCACGGATTTGTCGCGCTCCGCCATCACTGACGGCCCGTAGCGGAGACTTGGAGTGTTGCTACCATGGAGCACAGGATGGCAGGCGCCGCGATTCCTCGAAAGGCCGGGTCTCCGGACAGCCACATCACGCGCTCTCCTGCCGCGCCGCGCCGGTTCGGGCGCGGTGGGGGCCGAAGAGGCAGGCGAGCGCCAGAATAACGCCGGACATGGTGGCGATCATGCCAGCGGCGCTGACGGCGTTCTCGCCGCCGATCCAGAACGGCCCGTAGCCCGCGAGGACGTAGCCCAGTACCGCCGCAAGGGTCGCGAATGCGAGCGACCAGACGATCTGGTGCTCGAGCCGGTTCGTCATGAGTCGCGCTGCCGCAGGCGGACAGATGAACATGGCGATGACGATGATCGATCCCACGGCGTCGAACGCGGCCACCGCGGCCACGGCGGCGGTCACGACAAGACCGAGGCTGAGCGCTGCAGCGGGAATCCCGAGCGCGCGCGCGAATGCTTCGTCGAAGGTGGCAATCTTCAGCCAGCGCCAGAAGATCAGCGTTAGCGCGACTATGAGCGCACACACGATCGCAATCCGGTTAAGTTCTCCGGGCAGTGCCGCGAGCGCACCGGGGTCGAGCAGGGAAGACCAGCCCTCGGCGCGCAGCCAGACGAGCGATTCGAGGTTGCCCATCAGGGCGTGCTCGACATCGAGGTGGACACCGCTCGTGTCGGTGAGTTCCAGGATCAGGACACCCGCGGCAAACATCGTGGTGAAGATGGCCCCCATCGCGGCCCCCGGCTCGATGTTGCCGAGCCGTTTTACGGCCTCGATCAGGAGCACCGCGACGATGGCCGCGCCCGCGGCGCCGAGCAGCATGGGAACGGCTGCGATGACGCCTGTGAACAGGAACGCGACCACGATTCCGGGCAGGACGACATGGCTGATGGCGTCGCCGATCAGGGCCTGGCGGCGGAGAATCAGGAAGTTGCCCGGCAGCGCGCAGGCGTTCGCCGCGAGGATGCCGATCAGCATCGGCGTGAGCGAGAGTTGTACGAACTCGGGCCCCATCACGCGCCCTCCACCCGTGCCGGCGGGCCGAGACGGCGATCGAATTCGGCAATCTCGTCTATCGTGAAAAGCTCTTCTATCGGCGTCAGCCCGTCGTAGCGGCCGGTCAGGCCGGTATCCTGGTAGATTTCGCGGGCAACTTCCCAGCGGCGCTCGTCCCGGGTGATCTTGGCCGCCAGCGTACGGCCGGCCGGGGTGGGGACACCGTCCGCGCGTACCAGGCCCTCGCGCCGAAGCAGACGCAGGGTATAAGCCTCGCGGATGGGGTGCTGGGCGGCGAGGGCGAGCAGGCCTTGCCGGCGGTGCACGCGTGCTTGTAAGCGCCGGCGGCGAAGGATGGCGACGACGACACCACGATCGGGCGCGAACAGGAGCGAGAGAAGAAATATGCTTGCGGCGACCAGCACTATGATCGGGCCGGTCGGTACGGCCGGTGCGGACGCAGACAGGACAGCGCCGAGATAGCCCGACACGCCGCCGATGCCGCCCGCGGTCCAGATCATCCGGGACGAACGGTCGGTCCAGAAACGGGCAGCCACGGGCGGAATGATGAGCAAGGCCACGATCAGGATCAGGCCCACGAGCTTGAGCCCGATCACGGTGACGGCCATGACGAGCCCCATCATCATGAGATCGATCCGGCGCACATCGTAGCCAAGCGCGGCGGCATAAGCGCTGTCGAAGGCCACGAGCGTCATCGGACGGCGCATGAGCCATGTCGTCAGCACGGCGAGCGAACCACCGATGGCGATAACGATCGCGTCCTGGAAGAGCATGCCTGCCGTTGAACCGAGCAGGAAGCTCTCGAGCCCGGCCTGCCGGCCGGCGCTCATCGCCTGGATGACGGTCAGCAGCACGATACCGACACCGAAGAAGACGCCGAGGACGGCGCCGATGGCGGCATCCTCGGAGAGGCGTGTGCGCCGCGCGATCCACTCGATGACCAGCAAGCCGATCCAGGCGGTCGCGGCCGAGCCTGCAATGAGACCCGGAAGGCTGCGCCCGTCGCCACCGATGGCGACCATCGCGACAAAGGCGAGGGCGACGCCGGGCAGCGTTGCGTGGGCGACGGCGTCGGAGATCAGGGCACGCTTGCGGAGGAACGGGAAGGTCCCGGACGCGCCCGCCGCGAAGCCGAGCAGCCCCGCGCCGATGGACACGAGCGCCGCGTTGTACCCGGCCTGGAGGAACAACGCGTCTAGGAACGGGATCATCGTGCCCCGTCCACCACCGCCAGTTCGTCGAGATGGGTCGCGGCGAGTCGACCGCCATAGGCCGCCTGCAAATTGTCCGTGGTGAACGTGGTCGCGACCGGTCCCTCGGCGATTCGGCGCACGTTGATCAGGAAGACATGGTCAAAGTAGTCACGCACCGTAGCGAGATCGTGATGTACGGCGACGACGGCCTTGTTCTCAGACTTCAGGGCCTTGAGGACGTCGATGATCGCGCGTTCCGTCGCGGCATCGACGCCTGCGAACGGTTCGTCGAGGAGGTAGAGGTATGCGTCCTGTGCCAGCGCACGGGCGAGAAACACCCGTTGCTGCTGTCCGCCCGAGAGCTGGCCGATCTGGCGGCCGGCAAAGTCCGCCATGCCGACCCGGTCGAGGCAGTCGCGCGCCCAGTCCTGCGGCTGGCCCGCGAGCCGGCCGAGAAGCCCGACCTTGCGGTAGAGTCCCATCTGGACAACATCCATCACGGTCGTCGGGAAGTCCCCGCCCCCGGGGGCGGTTGGGGGTCCGTGGGCGCGGCGCGCGCGCGCATCGGCGACCGGTTCGCCGAACACCTGGACGTCGCCCGACAGGTGTGGGATCACGCCCAGCGCGGCCTTCAGAAGCGTGGACTTGCCGGCCCCGTTTGGACCGACGATGGCGGACATCCCGTCCGCCTCGAATGTCGCATCGACGGAGAAGATCGTCGGCTTCTCGCCATAGGCGACGGTCAGTCCCCGGACGGAGAGGGCGGCGTGCTTTGTGGCGTCTGCCGTTTCAACGGTGCGGCCGCGATCCGAGGCGATGGTCGGTTGCGTTACGCGTGACATGCTCATTTCCTCAATTCAGAAGACCCTGCATCCCGGTGTCCGGAGCCTTGCCGCCCAATGCGCTCGTGATGGTAGTGGCGTTATGGTCGATCATGCCGATGAAGGTGCCCTCGTAGGTGCCGGGCGTGCCCATCGCATCGGAATAGAGCTCGCCGCCGATCACGACCGTGTGTCCGCGTGCCGCGGCGCCCTCGATTAGCGCGCGGATATTGCGGTCCGACACCGAGGTCTCGACGAAGACGGCGCGGATATTTCGCGTAACGAGCATGTCGACGAGCTCCGTTATGCGGCGCAATCCCGCCTCGGATTCGGTCGAGATGCCCTGGATGCCGACGACCTCGAAGCCATAGGCGCGTCCGAAATAGTTGAAGGCGTCGTGGGACGACACGACAACACGGCTTTCCGGCGCGACCGTGTTGAGCGCGGCTTTCGCGTACCGGGAGAGTACGCGCAGTTGCTCGAGATAGGCATCGGCGTTGGCGCGGAACTCCGCTTCGCCGGCGGGGTGTGTGTCGATCAGCGCGTCCCGGACCTTGCTCACGACCCGTCTCCAGAGATCAGGGTCCATCCACAGGTGGGGGTCGTGGCGGTCGGCGTAATCCTCGGAAGCAATCAGAAGCGTTTCCGGCACGTCCTCCGTCACGGCGACCACGGTCGTTCGGCTGGCCAGCTCGCGCAGGAAATCCTCGAACTGTGCCTCGAGAAAAAGGCCATTCCACAAAACTAGATCTGCTTTCGCCATGGCCGCGATGTCCGACCGGGTCTGCCGATAGGCGTGCGGGTCTACGCCCGGGCCCATCAACGCCTCCACCTCAATCATGTTGCCGCCGACCCGCATGGCCGCGTCGGCGATCATGCCGGTGGTCGCGACGACACGGAGCCGCTCATCGGTCGCAGCCCATCCGCCGGGCAGCATGATCGTGAGCGCCAAGGCGACGATCAGAAACATTCCGTACAGGCGCATCCGCCGACACCCGGTTGCCCAAATTCAATCCCATGCGCTGCGGGGCGCTAAGGCCGCGAGCCTCGGACGAATTCTTATCAAAAAATAACCCATAGGTCAAAATGTCAAGGAGAAATACAAAATATAGCCATGGCAACAATTAATGCGTACGCTTTTTGGGTGATTGCGGGCTGCTCCGCTGTTGTCATGTTTGCGGCGAAGTTGGGTTTTTTTGGTGCCTAGACGGCCGTGGGCGCTCCACTCGCAGCAGACCGGGCGATCGCCTCGTGGATCGCGGCGGTGTGGGCCATCTCGTCGGGCGTGAAGAGATATGTCTCCGTGCCCTCGCAGGCGGCCGCAAAATTCTCGTCGTTCGCGCGGATCTGCGAAATGATGTCTCTCGTGGGCAGCTCGATCTCGTTCACCGCGCCGCCGCCGTCCTCGACAGCGCCGGCGCCAAAGCAGGTTGTCACCTTGTGCGCGTCCATCCACCCGTTGGTGCGGGCCCAGCCCTTCGAGCCCATGACATGCAGGTGCATGGTCGCGGGCGTCGTCATCAGGTTTGCGAGATATCCCGTCGCGCCGCCCTCGAACTTCACCAGGACCGATCCGACATCGTTCTCGAGGATGTGGGTCGCGAGTTGGCCGTAAACCTCCCGCATGGGGCCGCCGTACCAGCACATGATGTCGATCATGTGAGCGCCGAAATGGACGATGCCGCCGGTCGGTGCCTCCTCGGACGCGCGCCGCCAGCCCTCGATGCCGATCTGGCCCTGGTGGCTGAGGTTGGCCTCAATATGATGAATGTCGCCGAGTTCGCCGGATTCGATGATCCGTTTGATTTCCTGGATTGCCGGTCCGTATCGGTAGTTATGGCCGATCCCAAGCGTCAGGCCGGCCTCCTGCATGGCGCTTGCGGCGCGTTCCCCGTCCGCTTTCTTCAGCGCGAAGGGCTTTTCGGTCAGCACATGCTTGCCCGCGGCTGCTCCGGCGACGATCTGGTCAGTGTGCTGAGAGTGCGGGGTCACGAGTACGACTGCATCGATGTCAGGATCGTTCAATGCGTCCTCGTAGCTATCTGTCAGCTCGAGTGCATTTTCGTCGCAGAAGTCCTGCACGTTCGCCGGCGCTAGATCGACGGCTCGGATGAACTGAATCTTGTTGGATTCCTTGGACGCGGTCACATGGTTCTGTCCCCACCAGCCGAGACCGACAATTGCTGCATTGATCATGAAATTCCCCTGTTTCTGTTGTGGCCGCGGCGCGTCACTTTAGGCGACGGGTTCCCGTTGTCCGGACCTGATTGATACGGCCATCGCGTCGAGCGCGGCCACATCGTGAATCATCTCTGCGTTGGTGAACCTGTAGGCCGTGCGGCCGGCGATCGCATCGGCGAAACACTCGACGTTGGCGCGGACATGATCAATAGGCTCGAGTTCCAGCTTGCGGGGCTCGCCGTCGCGCAAACTGATCTCAAGCGTTGTCAGGCTGGTGGCCTTGGCCCAGCCCCTTGAGCCGAAGACGTTGAGCATCCGGTTCGGCGCGGTCGTCATCATATTTCCGATATAGGCGCTAGGGCCGGATTCGAAGGTCAGAAGCGCCGCGGCGGAATCGCGCGGGTTCACCCGGTCGACCGTCTGGGCGTAGACCTCTGATACGCGCCCTACATAGTGCTGGAACAGGTCGAGAAAATGACTGCCCATGTGCCAAAGCCCTGCGCCCGGGGCCTCGGCGGGGTCGTGCCGCCAGGCGTGTTCACCCGACAGGGTGTCGTGGCTGATGTTGCCCTCCATGTGCAGTATCTCGCCCAGTTCGCCGGCGTCGATTATGCGCTTGATCTCTACTTGAGGCGGCAGAAAGCGCTGGTTGTGGCCGAGACCGAGCTGAATGCCCGCGGTTTCGGCGGCCGCGACCGCGCGCTCGGCCTCTGCCTTTGACAGCGCGAACGGTTTCTCGGTGAAGATATGCTTGCCCGCGGCCGCCCCGGCGACGATCTGGTCGGTGTGAAGCGAGTGGGGGGTTACCAGGATCGCCGCGTCGATGGTGTCGTCGGCGAGCACCGCCTCGTAGCTCGGTGCAGTCCGCGCGCCGATTGCATGTGCCGTTTTCTCCGAGAGATCCAAATCGAGGTCCACGACCGTATCAATATGAACCTTGTCGCTTTTTTCATGGAGAGCCCGGATATGGGTCTGTCCCCACCAGCCAAGCCCGATCAACGCAATATTGAGCATTTGCACTCCTCCCGCAGGTTCCATCATGGCCCGAAGTCGGACCCAGAGTCTGCCATCCGCTGCATCTGCTCACATTTCAAGACATCTGATAATCGCGTTTCGGGCGGTGATTGCAGCGTGTTATCTAGCGGTCAAAGCAACGGAGAATTGGCATGAAGTTCGGTCTTTTCGGCAGCGCGCAGGCGAAGCGCGGTCAGGGTCCCGATGTGGACAGTGCGAAGGGCTATCGCGACTGGCTGGAGTACAACACCGAGGCGGAAGCGCTCGGGTTCTACAGTTCCTTTGCGGTGGAACATCATTTCACCGGCTTCGGCCAAGTCTCCGCGACGTTGAACTTGCTTACCTATCTGGCGGCTCAGACCTCGACAATCCGGCTCGGCACTGCCGTTATGGTCCTGCCTTGGCATAATCCGGTGCTGCTGGCCGAGCAGGCAGCGACCGTCGATCTGCTTTCGGGCGGCCGGCTCGATATGGGCGTCGGCAAGGGTTACCGCTTCAACGAGTTTAAAGGCTTCAAAATTCCTATGGATGAGGCCGATGGCCGCTTCGAGGAATCGCTCAAGCTGATGGAGAAGTCCTGGACCGAGGACACACCATGGTCCTACGAGGGGGAATACTGGTCCTACGAGGATGTGGTCGTCGAGCCGCCAACGGCGCAGAAGCCACACCCGCCCTTCTGGATGGGCGCCGGCAGCCCGGCATCGATAGAGAAGGTCGCCGAGCGCGGCTACAATCTGTTGCTCGATCAGTTCGCACCATCCGCGACCATTCAGGAGCGCATAGAGGTGTTCCGCAACGCGGTCGAGGCTTACGGGCGCACTTTCAATGCCAACGAGGTCGGTGTTGCGCGCGGCCTCTACGTCGCCAAGGACGCGGCGGACCGAGACCAGGCTATTGAGAAACGAATCAATGCGCGGCGCCGGGTGGATAACCTCGCCCAGCGCCCCGACGGCGGGAACAAGGCCTCGATTATGTCCTACGACGTCACGACCGAGTCCACGGCAGAAGCGGCGATGTACGGGACTATCGATGAGATCGCTGAGAAAATTCAGAGGCTCCACGATTCCGGCGTCCGTTACCTGCTGTTCGCTGACGGCGGCTCCGGTATCGAGGGGCTGCGCACCTTCTCGAAGGAGATCATTCCTGCCTTCGCCGACGATGACGATGTGCCAGAGATGAAAGCCGCGGAATAACGAGCGCTGCCGTGCCGCTCGAGCTGTTTCACCACGACGCGTCGACATGCAGCCAGAAGGTACGTATCTGCCTGGCCGAGAAGGGGATCGATTGGGTCAACCGCCATGTGGATATCGGCGCCCAGGAAAACCTGACGCCTGAGTATCTCGCCATCAATCCCAACGGCGTCGTGCCGGCGTTCGTTCATGACGGCACGCCGATCATCGAGTCCACCGTGATGTGCGAGTACGTGGACGAGGTGTGGCCGGACGGCATCTCTCTCACACCGGACGATCCCAAGAAGCGCGCGGAGATGCGCGCCTGGCTGCGCTACATCGACGAAGTACCGTCGATGGCCGTGCGTGTCCCGACCTTCCA
Organism: Rhodospirillaceae bacterium; assembly: GCA_038132575.1. GTDB lineage: Bacteria > Pseudomonadota > Alphaproteobacteria > UBA6615 > UBA6615 > UBA8079. The sequence continues at coordinate 5,462 of JAYPRP010000048.1, read as the reverse complement.
GAATCTGCTGATCGACCGCTTCAAGGCGATGAGCGAGGAGGAGTATGCGGAATTCCGGGACTCGAACACGCTGCGGCGTGATTTCTTTATGCGGCTCAACCGCACGGGATTCAGCGAGGAGGAATACGAGAACTCGCTGATGCAGCTGCGGGCCACCGTCGAGCGCATGGAGGATGCGCTCAACCGCCAGGGCCCGTGGATCGTCGGCACCCAGTACACCATCGCGGACATCTGCATGGCGCCGCTGTTCCAACGCATGGAAGACCTGGGCATGACCGATATCTACGACGGATCGCCCGCCGTTGTGGACTGGTTTGAGCGGATCAAGGCGCGCCCGGCCTACGATGAGGCCTTCTATCCCGGCGCGCGGATGACCGACGTGTTCCCCGCCCTGCGCGAGAAGGCGACGTCCTGACCGGTCCTAGGACGCCTCGGGAAGCTTGACCTCTTTTTCTTCCGTCTCCCCGTCGGCCTTCACCCACGCGCCGTAGCCGCCGCGCATGTGCGCGACCCGGGCGAGCCCCATGTCGTGAACGGCTTTCGCGGCCAGCGCGGAACGCAGCCCGCCCGCGCAGTAGAAGATGAACTTCTTGCCGCTGGTGAAAATCTCGCGGTGATAGGGGCTTTCCGGATCGACCCAGAACTCGAGCATGCCGCGCGGCATGTGCTGGGCGCCGGGGATCGTCCCGTCGCGCCAGAGTTCGCGGATGTCGCGGATATCGACCAGGACCACATCGTCGTCGCCACGGACCGCCATGACCTCCTCGACGGTCATGGTCTCGATCTCCTCCTCCGCCTCGGCGCAGAGTTGCTTGATGCCCTTGGTAATCATGTCACGTCCCTTCCTCGCGCGCGGCGCGGCGCATTTTCTTGCTCTCGTTGAAAGACAATATAGCGAAACCGTCCCATGAGGACTCGAATCCGTACCCCTGTTTCGTGTTATCTAGGGTGGTGATCGCGAACGCTACCCGATGCAGGGTAGGCCATCACCAAATTCGACGAAGAACACCTTACGGGGACGAGAGTCATGAGTGAGATGATCCAGGCGGGAAATATCCAGGTAGCCGCGGAACTCTACAATTTCATCAACGATGAGGCGCTGCCGGGGACCGGCCTTGACCAGGACAAGTTCTGGGCGTCCGTGGATGAGATCGTGAACGACCTCGGGCCGCGCAATCGCGAACTGCTCGAGAAGCGCGAGACGCTGCAGTTGCAGATCGACGACTGGCACACGGCAAACCGCGACAAGGAGTTCGACCCGGCGGCCTACCGGGCCTTCCTCGAGGAGATCGGCTATCTCGTGCCCGAGGGCGATGCGTTTTCGGTCGAGACGGCCAATGTCGATACGGAAATCTCCTCTATCGCGGGCCCGCAGCTCGTCGTGCCGATCACCATCTCGCGCTACGCGCTGAACGCCGCGAACGCTCGCTGGGGCAGCCTCTATGACGCGCTCTACGGCACGGATGCGGTCTCCGACGAGGGCGGTGCAGAGCTGGGCAACGGCTACAACCCGGCCCGCGGCGCGAAGGTCATCGCCCGCGGCCGCGAACTCCTCGACGAGGCGGCGCCGCTCGCGGCGGGTTCGCACGCGGATTCGGTCGGCTATGAGATCGTGGATGACGCGCTCTCCGTGACCCTCGCCGACGGCACGGTCGCCGGCCTCGCCAACCCCAAGGGCTTCGCGGGCTATCAGGGCGACGCGGGTGCGCCGTCGGTTGTCCTGCTCGTCCACAACGACCTGCACCTCGAGATCGTCATCGATGTCGATCACCCGATCGGCAAGGACGATCCGGCCGGGGTCGCCGACATCGTGGTCGAGTCCGCGCTCACCACCATCATGGATTTCGAGGATTCGGTCTCGACCGTCGATGCCCAGGACAAGGTGCTCGCCTACCGGAACTGGCTCGGGCTCATCAAGGGCGACCTGTCCGCCGCCTTCGACAAGGGTGGCCAGACCGTGACCCGCACCATGGAGCCCGACCGCACCTACACCCATCCGGGCGGCGGTGTGCTCACGCTCCATGGCCGCTCGCTGATGCTCGTGCGCAACGTCGGCCACCTGATGACCATCGGCATGGTCCTCGACAAGGACGGCAACGAGGCCTTCGAGGGCATCCTCGACGGCATCTTCTCCGCGCTCATCGCGATGCACGACGTCCAGGGCAACGGCAAGCACGCCAACAGCCGGACCGGCGCGATCTACATCGTGAAGCCCAAGATGCACGGACCGGAGGAGGTGGCCTTCACCGACGAGCTTTTCGGCCGGGTCGAGGACGCGCTCGGCCTCGAGCGCCACACGCTCAAGGTGGGCATCATGGACGAGGAGCGGCGCACGACCGTGAACCTCAAGGAATGCATCCGGGCGACCAAGAACCGCGTGTTCTTCATCAACACCGGCTTCCTCGACCGCACCGGCGACGAGATGCACACCTCCATGGAAGCCGGCGCGATGATCCGCAAGGGCGACATGAAGGCGGCGGCGTGGATCCAGGCCTATGAGGACTGGAACGTCGATATCGGCCTCGAATGCGGCCTGCCGGGGCACGCCCAGATCGGCAAGGGCATGTGGGCCATGCCGGACCGGATGGCGGACATGATGGAGCAGAAGATCGGCCATCCCATGTCCGGCGCGAACACCGCCTGGGTGCCGTCACCGACGGCCGCGACCCTGCACGCGCTCCACTATCACCAGGTCAGCGTTGCCGACCGCCAGGCCGAACTGAAGTCCCGTGGCCGGGCGAACCTGGACGACATCCTGTCGATCCCGGTCACCGACCGGCCGAACTGGCCCGAGGCGGACATCCAGGCCGAGCTCGACAACAACGCGCAAGGCATCCTCGGCTACGTGGTCCGCTGGATCGACCAGGGCGTGGGCTGTTCGAAGGTGCCGGACATCAACGATATCGGGCTGATGGAAGACCGCGCGACCCTACGGATCTCCAGCCAGCATATCGCCAACTGGCTCTACCACGGCATCTGCACCGAGGATCAGGTGCGCGAGACCATGCAGCGCATGGCGGGCGTGGTCGACGGCCAGAATGCGGGCGACGACGCCTACCGGCCCATGGCCGCCGACTTCGACGGCAGCGTCGCCTTCCAGGCGGCCTGCGACCTAGTGTTCAAGGGGCGTGAGCAGCCGAGCGGCTACACCGAGCCGATCCTGCATGCGCGCCGCGCCGAGGCGAAGGCCAAGTTCGGCGGCTAACTAAACTTGGGGTCTAGGGTTTAGGTAGTATACTTTTCTCATCGCTGGCGGATGCAATTACTCCCAGAATGGAGTTTGGTCGAAAGAAAAACAACAGCTGTTTATTGATTCCTTAGTAAATCATTTCGATATTCCAAAAATTTATTTTCATGACGTTCGGTCAGAGAAAAAGCCAATTTCTTTTGCAGTCATCGACGGAAAGCAAAGGCTGAGCGCTATTTGGGATTTTTTGGAAGGTAAGTTCGGTCTTGCTGAAGGTTTCGTGTATTCAGGAACAGAAGGCATATCGCCAAAGCCCGGGACTAGCTTTCCGGATTTCAACGATAGCTGAAAAGAACGTTTCAAGGGCAGGCAGATAGACGTAGTTCTCGTTCAGGATGCAGATGAGGATGACATCGAAGAACTGTTCTCGAGGCTTAATAACGGAGAACCGCTAACAGCTGCTGAGAAAAGAAATTCTATGGGCGGCGATATGTGCGAGCTGATTCGTGAGGTAGCAAAGCACAACTTCTTTCAGAAGAAAGTCGGTTTTACCAACAAGCGATACTCATACTATGAAGTCGCCGCCAAACTCATACGCATTGACACCAACGCAATGGCAGGCAATGGGAGGTTCTGCGATCTAAAGAAAAAGCACCTTGATGCTCTGGCGCTTGATAATAAAAATATTTCTGAATCCCAGAAAAAGAAAATCCTATCGAGTGTGAAAAAGAATTTAGACTTCATGTCAAAAATATTCTCGGATAAAGACGGTAACTTAGCAAAACAGTCGTATCCGCAGATGATGTATATTTTCGCTCTGGGTATATCTGATGAGTACGCGCATGGAAAACTCAACGCGAAACTCAAGGATTTTTCCCGAAGTTCACGCAGGAAAGATTAGGCAATAATTCGCGCGACGAAGATCAACGCGATTGGCACCTAACGGAGTATGGTCGTCTTGCTCAGCAAGGTACTAACGACCTGACAAGCATGGAATGGCGGGACGAGATACTTCGCCGGTTTTTCCTCCGTTGGAATGATGATGTAAATATCCGTGACCAGAAACGCCTCTTCAACAATGAAGAGAGGTTTGTGATCTGGCTTCTCTCAGACAAAAAGTGCAGCAAATGCGAGACCGAGTTAGAGCTCGCAGAAATGGATGCCGACCATGTTGAGCGCTGGGCGGATGGTGGCGAAACCATTTTGAATAACGCGCAGGCGCTTTGTGCTAATTGTAACCGCTCTGTGAGTGCGGCTACTGCTTGAACCCAGTTTTCAGCTAACTGTCGAAAAGTGACGCTGGCTAGTTTTCTCGGCCCGCAGCCGACAGGTAGGCCGACTCGCAGTGCGCGTTGATGTCCGTCTCCAGCGCATGGGCCACGGGTGGGAACGCCCGCTGGCCGCAGTCCATCCGCGGGCAGATGCGGCACGACACGCCGATGGGAATCGTGCGCTCCGGCCGGTCGAGGTCGATCCCGTTACCATAGACCAGCCTCGAGGCCTGGCCGATCTCGCAGCCGAGCCCGATCGCCTGATAGCTGCGTGGCTGGCCGTAGCCGCCGGTGGCTTTCAGCACTGTGCGCGCGATGCAGAAGAAGGTCACGCCGTCGGGCATCTGGGAAATCTGCACATTGATCATACCCGGGTGTAGGAACGCCGCGTGCACGTTCCAGCGTGGGCATGCGCCGCCGTGTCGCGGGATGTGAATGCCTGACAGCGAGAACCGCTTAGAAATGTTGCCGGCGATGTCCACGCGCAGGAAGTGGAACGGCACGCCGCGCTGGCCCGGCCGCTGCAGGTTAGTCAGCCGGTGGCAGACCTGCTCGAAACTCACGCCGAAGCGGTGCTGCAGCAGCTCGATGTCGTAGCGCAGGCTCTTTGCCGCCTTGAAGAACCAGGCATAGGGCATGAGGAGCGCGCCCGCGAAATAGTTGGCCAGCGCGATTCGGGCCAGCGTGCGCGCGCCATCGTCGGTGAAGTCGCCCTCGTCGATCAGCTGGTTGAGCTCGTTTTCGGCCGCCAGCAGGCCGATCTGGTGCGCCGCCTGGAAGTTGCGGCTGTCGGCCCGCAGCATGTTCGACAGTTCGAGCGTCCGTACGTCGGGGTTGAAGCGGCGGGTCATGTGGGTGTCCTTCGCCGGCAGGTTGGACACGCGCACCCCGAACGTGTTGAGCAAAAAGGTAGACATCGCGCCCATCATGTCCTCGCCGGACAGGGAGGCGTCATGGTTGATCCGCTCGGCGGCCTCCTCGAGCTCGGGAAAGTAGTTGGCGCG
>JAYPRP010000047.1:0-18606 GCA_038132575.1 Rhodospirillaceae bacterium | reverse complement strand
GGATATCGAGCCGGCCCTGTTCCAGTTTTCCATCGAGAAGCTCGCAGACGTCCCCGTGCGCTATCTCTCAGCCGGCCAGCGCCGGCGTGTCACGCTGGCACGGCTCGCCCTCAGCCAGAACTCGCAGGCGGGCCCGACGCTCTGGCTCCTCGACGAACCGGCCACCGGCCTCGACGCGGGCGCCGTCTCAATGCTCGCCAACACGATCCTCGCACACCTATCCAACGAGGGCGTCGCCGTCATCTCCACCCATGGCGGGCGCCTCGACGAGCTTCTCGCCGATCACGCGGAGCGGTTCGACATGCGCGAGCAGACCCCATGATCGGTATCGCGCTTCTCGTCAGGCGGGACCTGCGCCTCGCCTTTCGCGGCGGCACCGACGCGATGATGGGGGTGATCTTCTTCGTACTCGCCGCGGTCCTGTTTCCCTTCGGCGTGGGCGCCCCCTCCGTTATGTTGGGGGTTATGTTTTTGTTCCTCGCCGCGGGCCTTTTTCCGTGCGGGGGCGGGCCCGACGCCGAGATCCTGCCGCGCATCGGCGGCGGCATCATCTGGGTCGTGGCCCTGCTGGCCGCACTGCTGTCGCTCGAGCGCATGTTCGCCCCCGACTACGAGGACGGGAGCCTGGACCTTCTCTATCTGTCGCAGGTCTCACTGACCCAGCTCGCGCTGGCCAAGGCGATCGCCCACTGGCTGACCAGCGGGGTCCTGCTGCTGATCGCCGCGCCCATCCTGGCCCTGTTCTACAGCCTTCCCGACACGGCCCTGCTCCCGCTCCTTGCGGCCATGCTGCTCGGCACCCCAACCCTCAGCCTCGTCGGCGCCATCGGTGCCGCGCTGACGCTGGGCGCGCGCCGGGGCGGCGTCCTGCTGGCGCTCCTCCTGCTGCCGCTCTATATCCCAGTGCTCATCTTCGGTGCCGGCTCGGTTGACGGCGCCATCGCGGGACGCGACATCGGACCTCAGCTCATGGTCCTCGGCGGCTTCCTGCTCGCCGCGCTGGCGCTCGCGCCCTGGGCCACGGCGGCTGCGCTACGCCAGGCAATCGACTAGACTTGCGTGCCACCAACACACGGATGTGACCTTGCTGCACCGCTTCGCCAACCCCGCACGCTTCTCCCGGATCGCCGCCAGGGTCCTGCCATGGTCCGCCGCGATCACCGTCCTACTGTTCGTCGCGGGGGGCTACTTCGCGCTGTTCGCGTCGCCGGCCGATTACCAGCAGGGCGAGACCGTGCGCATCATGTACGTCCATGTTCCGTCGGCATGGATGGCCATGGCCTGCTACACCTTCGTTGCCGTCATGAGCGCGACATCGCTGATCTGGCGGCACCCGCTGGCCGATATCGCGGCGCGCTCCGCCGCTCCCCTGGGCGCCGCCTTCACTGTGATCGTGCTCGCCACCGGGAGCCTGTGGGGCAAACCCACCTGGGGTACCTGGTGGGTCTGGGACGCGCGACTGACCTCGGTGCTGGTGCTGTTCTTCCTCTATCTCGGCCACATCGCCCTGACCCATGCCTTCGACGACGCGCAGCGCGGCGCGAGGGCGGCCGCGGTCCTGGCGCTGGTCGGCTTCGTTAACATCCCGATCATCAAGTTCTCGGTGGACTGGTGGAACACGCTGCACCAGCCCGCCAGCTTGACCCGGCTCGACCGGCCGGCCATCGACCCGGCCATGCTGACACCACTGCTGCTCATGGCGCTCGCCTTCATGGCCTATTTCGTTACCATGCTGCTGATTCGGATGCGCGCCGACCTGAACGCGGCCCACGCACGCGCGCTGCAATTCTCCGCCGCCGATTAGCCACATTCGCATGTGAAGATTGGTCGCACGCGGGATTGATCGATTCCGCGTTGCCGTGGGCCCGAGGCCTGGCCTAAGAATGACGGTATATTTCCCGCCCCAACCGGAACACACATCGTGAAAACACTGATTGTCTCCGCCGCGCTCTCCATCCTGACCGTTGCCGTTCCCACCGCCGCCGTCGCACAGGACGCGGCCGCCGGGAAAAAGGTGTTTCGCCGCTGCATGGCGTGCCACACCGTGGACGAAGGCGGCGCCAACAAGGTGGGCCCCAATCTCTGGGGTATCTTCGGCAGCACCGCCGGATCCCGGGCGAACGGCTTCAACTATTCCAAGGCGCTGAAGGACTCGGGCATCGTCTGGGATGACACGACCCTGTCGGCATATCTGGAAAACCCGCGCAAGGCGGTGCCCAAGACGCGCATGAGCTTCGCCGGCCTCAAGAAGGCCGAGCAGCGGGACGACGTGATCGCCTATCTGAAAAGTGTCACCCAGTAGCCACCCGGCTCACGGCCACGGCCCCCGTGGAAAGGCTCCCACACGAATGTGATCGCGACGGGATTGGGCTAGTATGCGTGGCACCGTTAAAGGTAAACGGATTGAGCTCACCGGCTGCAACAGCCCGCGTCTTGCCGCGCGTTTGACCGAGATGGTTACGCAATCGTGGAAGACATCACTGCATTCCTGAACATGGGCGGGCACGCCGCCTTCATCTGGCCTGCGCTCGCAATCGCGACGGTCATTCTGGCGGTCATGGCCGTCGCCAGCATCCGGCGCCTGCGCCACAGCGAAAACGCCCTGCGTGCCGCGGAGGCAAACGCACCGGCGCGCCGAAACCGCGATGGCGCGGGGGGCACCGCATGAAGCGCAAGCACCGCCGCCTGCTCGTCGTCGCGGTCTCGCTGGGCCTGCTGGGCGCGGCGGCCGGCCTGATCCTCAACGCGGTCGAGGATAGCCTCGTCTTCTTCTATACGCCCACGGATCTGGCCGAACGCGCGACGCCGCCCGAGAACCGGTTTCGCCTCGGCGGCCTCGTCGAGGAAGGCAGCGTACGGACCGAGGGCGCGACCACCCACTTCGTCGTCACCGATCTGAACCAGACCGTCCCCGCGAGCTATACGGGCGTGCTCCCCGACCTGTTCCGCGAGGGGCAGGGCGTTGTCGCCGAGGGAACACTCGAGCCCGATGGCCGGTTCACCGCGCGCGAGGTGCTGGCCAAGCATGACGAGACCTACATGCCGAAGGAAGTCGCCGATGCGCTCCGCGAGAGCGGACAGTGGCGCGACGGGGATGCCGCGCGGTGATCGCGGAGATCGGCCAGTATGTCCTGATCGCCGCCTTCGTGATCGCCGCCGTTCAGTCGGTCGTGCCGCTTTGGGGCGCGGCGCGCGGTGACATCGGCCTGATGGCCGTCGGCGGACGGGCGGCAATCGCCCAGGCCGTGGCGCTGTTGATCGCATTCGCGGCGCTCACCCACGGTTTCGTCACCTCCGACTTCTCGCTCGCGGTCGTGTTCCAGAACAGCCACTCGCTCAAGCCGATGCTCTACAAGGTGAGCGGCGTTTGGGGGAACCACGAGGGCTCGATGCTGCTGTGGGTGCTGGTGCTCGCACTCTTCAGCGCCGCCGTCGCAATCTTCGGGCAGAACCTGCCGCCGACGCTCAAGGCGCGCGTGCTTGCCATCCAGGCCATGATCGGGGTCGCCTTTCTCGCCTTCATCATCTTCACCTCGAACCCGTTCGCGCGGCTGAGCCCGGCCCCGCCCGACGGCACCGGGCTCAACCCGCTGCTCCAGGACCCCGGCCTCGCGTTCCACCCGCCGCTGCTCTACCTCGGCTATGTCGGATTCTCGATGGCCTTCTCCTTCGCCATCGCCGCTCTCATCGAGGGCCGGGTCGATGCCGCCTGGGGCCGCTGGGTGCGCCCATGGACGCTCGCCGCGTGGACCTTCCTGACCGGTGGCATCGCGCTCGGCAGCTGGTGGGCCTACTACGAGCTCGGCTGGGGCGGCTGGTGGTTCTGGGACCCGGTCGAGAATGCGAGCTTCATCCCCTGGCTGTTCGGCACGGCGTTGCTCCACTCCTCGATCGTGGTCGAGAAGCGCGACGCCCTGAAGAGCTGGACCATCCTGCTGGCGATCCTGACCTTCTCGATGAGCCTCCTGGGCACCTTCCTGGTGCGGTCCGGCATCCTGACATCGGTGCACGCCTTCGCGACCGACCCCGAGCGCGGGGTTTTCATCCTGGCCATCCTCGCCGTCGCCATCGGCGGGGCGCTCACGCTGTTTGCCGTGCGCGCGCCCGGCATGAAGGGGGGCGGCCTGTTCGCGCCGGCGAGCCGCGAGGGCGCGCTCGTGGCGAACAACATGCTGCTGGCCGTCGCCGCCGCGACCGTGCTGCTCGGCACGCTCTATCCGCTGATCCTGGAGGCGCTGTCGGGCGGCCAGACCCGCGTCTCCGTCGGCCCGCCCTTCTTCAATGCGACCTTCGGCCCGATCATGGTACCGCTGGTATTGCTGGTCGCGGTGGGTCCCTTCCTCGCCTGGAAACGGGGGAACCTTGGCGCGGCGGCCTACAAGCTCATCCCCGCCGCGATCGCGGCCGTCGCCACCATCGTCGCGACCTTCCTGGCGGTGCCCGACGGCCCCGCCCTCGCACCGTTTGCCATGGGGCTCGCCGCCTGGCTGGGCGTCGGCACGCTCGCCGAATGGAGCAGCCGCATCAAGCTGTTCTCGTCCCCCCCAATCGACGCCCTGCGCCGGCTCTCCGGCTTGCCGCGCGCGGCCAGCGGCATGACCCTCGCGCATCTCGGCCTCGCGGTGATGATCGTGGGTATCACGGGCTCGTCGGCCTGGCGCGCCGAGCTGGTCACCACGCTGGTCCCCGGCGAGACGGCCGAGGGCGCGGGGTATGCGGTTACCCTGCAAGCGGTGACCGAGGGACAGGGCCCGAACTATCGGTTCGAGCGCGGCACCCTGCTCATCTCGGAAGACGGCGCGCCCGTCACGACGCTGATCACGGAGCGACGCTTTTTCCCCGTCGCCAACCAGACCACAACCGAGGCCGGCATCCGCACCACGCTCCTGGCCGACCTGTATGGCGTCATCGGGGAGCGGGGCCGCACGCCGGAGACCGCGAACGCCTTGACCGTACGCTTTTTCGTCAACCCGATGGTGCCGTGGATCTGGATGGGTGCGCTGCTGATGTCCTTGGGGGGCCTCCTGTCGCTCAGCGACCGGCGCCACCGCGTGGGGGCACCGCGCCGCGCCGCCGGTGCGGCCACGCACAACGCGCCGGCCGCGGCCGAATAGATCATGCGCCGGCTCGTCGTCATCCTGCCCGTGGCGGTCTTCGCCGTCCTGCTCGGGATCATGGCCGCGCTGCTGACCGACAGCGAGCGCAACAACGATCCCTCGCGCCTGCCCTCGCCCCTGGTCGGAAAGCCGGCGCCGACCATCTCGCTGCCGCCCGTCGCGGCTGGCATTCCCGGCGGCTTCTCGACCGACGACCTGAAGGGCCATGTCACCGTCGTGAACGTCTTTGCGTCCTGGTGCGTGCCCTGCCTGGCCGAACACCCCCTGATCACCGAGCTCGCCGAAGCGGGCACGCGGGTCTATGGCATCAATCACCGCGACACGGCCGACGATGCGATCACCTGGCTTCGCCGCCACGGCAACCCCTATGCGGCGATCGGCTTCGACGCGGACGCGCGGGCGTCGCTCGAGTGGGGCGTGAAGGGGGTTCCCGAAACCTTCATCATCGATCGCGATGGTACGATCGCCTACAAGCATACGGGACCGCTCACACGTGACGTGCTCGAGCGCAGGATCCTCCCGAAATTGCGCGAAGTAGCCGGCGGATGAGGCCGATCGCGACACTGCTGGCTGCCGTCCTGCTCGTGCTGCTGGCGGGAGCCATGCCGTCGATTGCGGTCCAACCCGACGAGGTGCTCGACGATCCGGCGCTCGAGAGCCGGGCACGGGAGATTTCGGCCGAGCTGCGTTGCGTCGTTTGCCAGAACCAGTCGATCGACGATTCCGACGCCGAGATCGCCCGCGATCTGCGCCTGCTGGTGCGCGAGCGTCTGCTCGCCAGCGACAGCGACGAACAGGTCGTCGCATATATCGTCGCGCGTTATGGCGACTTCGTCCTGCTTCGCCCGCCATTCCAGACGAACACGCTCGCCCTCTGGCTCGCGCCGCCGATCATGGCGGTCGTGATCGCCACCCTCGCGATCCTCTATTTCCAGACCTACCAGCGACGGCGCGCGGCCGGCACGGGACTCGATCCCCTGTCGCCCAGCGATCGCGCCGAGCTCGATGCACTGGTCGAGCGGATCGCAGCGTCCGATGGCCCGCCACTGCCGCGCAGCCGGTTCCAGAACGAGATCGAGGAAGGCTTGCGTCGGCCGAGCGACGACGAAGAAGAAGACACTGAGGCGGGGGACGACGACGCCGGGCCGTCCGACCCGGATGATCCCCGGCAGGCATGATGTTCTGGCTCGCACTCGCGGCACTCACCCTGTGCCTCGTGGCTTGGATCGCCTGGCCGCTGTTCCGTCCGCGCGGGGACAATCCGGCGCGCGCCGAATATGACGTCGCCGTCTATTACGACCAGCTCCAGGAACTCGACCGCGACCGCGACCGCGGCCTGATCGACGCAACCCAGGCGGACGCGGCGCGCGGCGAGATCGAGCGGCGGCTCCTGAACGCCGGTCGGGACGCAGGGCTCTCGGGAACACCGCGTATCCGGCGGCACGTCGTGCTTCCAGTCGCGCTGGCGCTCCTGCTGCCGCTCGCGAGCGTCCCGCTCTATTTCAACCTCGGCAATCCGGGACTTCCCGCCCAGCCCTTCGCCACCCGTGAGGTACCGCCGGAGCGCACGAACGAGGTCGGCGACGCCGTCCGGGGGCGCCTCGCGGACGCCGAAGCGCGGACACGCGCCGCGCCGGACGACCCGCAGGCCTGGCTCGATCTCGGCCGTCTGCGCCTGTTTGCCGGCAACCTCGAGGCGGCCGAGACCGCGCTCGCGAGAGCCCGTTCACTCGACCCCGACCGGTCCGAGATTGCATCGGCGCATGGCGAGGCCCTAGCCCGGCTCGCCGACGGGCTGGTGACGCCCGCCGCCCGCGCGGCATTCCTCGCGGCGCTCGAGGGGAACGCGGACGACCCCCGCGCCCGATACTTCCTCGCACTGGCCGACTATCAATCCGGCCGCAAACAGGATGCGCTCGATGCCTGGTCGGCGCTCGCGAAGGACGCACCGGCCGACGCCCCCTGGCTGGCGACGGTCGTCGCACGTGTCACGGAGACGGCGCGCGATCTCGGCCACGACCCCGCGGACTGGCTGCCTGAAGCGCGCGGTCCGTCCGAAGCCGATATCGCGGCGGCACGGAACATGGACGCGGAGGAGCGGCAGGAGATGATCCGCGGGATGGTGGACGGTCTCGCCGCACGGCTGGAAGACGAGTCAGACGACCTGGCCGGCTGGCGAATGCTCGCGCGCTCCTGGGAAATGCTCGGTGATCCGGCCGCGGCAGCGCAGGCTTACGCACGGGCCATCGCGCTGGATCCCGACCACCCCGAGACCCTGCTGCGTGGTGCCATCACCGCGGCGGAATCCGGCGACACCGTCGCTGCGCGCGCGAACTTCATGCGGCTGCGCGACCTGATCCCGCCCGACACGGACGTTCACCGCATGGTCAGCGAGGCGATCGAGCGGCTCGACGCCGACAACCCGACCCGCTGACCCATGGACGGCCTGCTTGCCGCCCTCCGCCTTGTTGTCGCCGTCGCGGCGGCGGCGGCCATCCTCTACGGCCTCTACCGGGGCCTGCGCTGGCGCTTCCCGCGGCTCGGACCCTTTCGCGCGAAGCTGATCATCGGCCTGGGCGCCGTATTCCTGGTCGCCATTTCAACCAGCCGGCTGACGACGAGCGACGCCGAGTGCCTCGCGCACGAGAACACCGTGCTGCTGCGCGGCGAGCGCATCGTCAATTTTCGCCAGGCCGAGAGCGAACGTCCGGTGCGCAGCACGGAGTCCCCGCAATATGCCAACGTCCTCGAATCCTGCGCCTTCCTCACCCGGCACTGCCCGCTGACGGGCACGGACAAGGCGGGCGTCACGACCGCGGAAATCTGCAGACTCGCGGACGCCGGCGCCCCGCTCAACTAAGAGCCGTGTGCGCCCGCGACGGTCGAAACTCGCCAGCCGCGCGAAAATGTGCGACAATCTGACGCAGTCTCGCGAGAGCATGTCCGAGATGCCACGTACGACACCTCGTGGCCGGGTCCATGCGAACCGACCTGCCGACCCGCCACGGGTCTCCGCAAGCGAAAGGGGCACCCATGAACGTTGCAGCAATACTTCGAAGCAAGGGCAACAGCGTCGCCACCGCACGGCCGGACTGGACGGTGGCACAGGCCTGCGAGCGATTGACCGACCTGGGCATCGGCGCACTGGTCGTGAGCACCGACGACAGGACAGTGGACGGGATCGTCTCCGAACGTGACGTGATCCGCCGGCTCGCCCGCGACGGCGCGGGCGTGCTGGACCAGCTCGTGTCCGACATCATGGTCGACAAGGTGGTCGTCTGTTCGGTCGAGGACAACATCGCCCACCTGATGGACACGATGACGGACGGCCGGTTCCGGCATCTGCCGGTGGTCGAGGACGGTGCGCTGGTCGGCCTCGTCTCCATCGGGGACGTGGTCAAGCACCGGATCCGGGAAACCGAGCACGAGGCCGAGGCCCTGAAGGCCTACATCGCCGCCGGCTGAGGCGCGCGAACCCAGGCCCTAGGTGCCGGTGAAAACCGGCTTGCGCTTTTCGGCGAAGGCCGTGCGGCCCTCGATATAGTCCTGGCTCGCGAAACAGGCCGCCACCTGCGCCTCGCAGAGCGCCGTGTCGCGGTCGGACGGTGCCTTCAGGTTTTCCTGCACCGCGGTCTTCACGGCCTTGATCGTCAACGGCGCGTTGCCGGCGATGCGGGCGACATAGTCTTCGCAGTAGGACGACAGTTCCGCGCGCGGCACCACACGGTTCACCAGCCCCATCATCAGCGCTTCCGCCGCGTCGAACTGGCGCGCGGTGTAGAAGATTTCCATGGCGAAGGACGGGCCGACGATCTGCATGAGGCGTTCGATACCCGTTGCGGCATAGCCGAGTCCCAGCTTGGCGGCCGGGACCGCGAAGCGTGAATCGTCCGACGCGATGCGGATGTCGCAGCACAGCGCGATCGCCAGGCCGCCACCGATGGCGTAGCCGCCGATCTTCGCGATGGTCGGCATCGGCGCGACGGTCAGTGTCTGCTGGAAGTCGGCAACCGCCGCGCCGTATTCGGCGACCGCGTCGGCCGAGTTGCGTTCCTCGCCGAAGCGCGAGATATCCGCGCCCGCGACGAAGGCCTTCTCCCCGGCCCCCGTCAGCACGACGACGCGAACATCTCCGGCGTCGCAGAATTCGCGGATCGCGGTCGCGCCGTCGCGCCACATCTCGAGCGACATCGCGTTGTGCCGCTCGGGATTGTTGAAGGTGAGATAGCCGACCGCGCCGTCGCGGCGGGTGATGATCCGATCCGTGGTCATGGAACCTTCCTCGTCAGAAACCGTGCGCGGCGGAACCGCCGCAGGCCGATACGTTTTAACGCCGCGAAGGACGCGCGCCTAGATCGCCTTCAGCTTTCGGTAGGCGAACAGGACCATGCGCAGCAGCAGAACGCCGTGGCGGAAGCGCGAGATCTGTGTGCTCCCGTACGAGCGTTCCCGGTAGCGGATCGGGACCTCGCGCAATTTCAGGTCGAGCTTCGCGGCGCCGAAGATCAGGTCGAAGTCGCCGAACGGGTCGAAGTCGCCGAAATAGTCTCGGTTCCGCGCGAGCTTCAGATAGTTCTCGCGGCTCATGCCCTTGGTACCGCACAGGGTGTCCGTGTAGCGCTGGTTCAGCAGGTAGGTGAAGATCACGGCGAATGCGCGATTGGCCCAGTAGTTGAGGAACCGCATCGCCTGGCGGTCCATCGGGTAGATCATACGCGTGCCGTTGACGAACTCCGCCTTGTTGGAGTTGAGCGCGTTGTAGAACTTCGGCATGTCCTCGGGCGGCACGGTCAGGTCCGCGTCGAGGATGAACAGCAGGTCCTTGGTCGCGACCTCGAACCCGGCCCGCACCGCATCGCCCTTGCCGACACCCGGCTGCTGGAGCGCAACGATGTTGCGGTCCGGATAGGCCTCCTTGATCCGCTGGATTTCGTCCCACGTCCCGTCCTGGCTGTTCCCCTCCACGAAGATGATCTCGATGTCGGAACAGAACTCGGGCAGGCGCGTCACCGCGGGCTCGATATTGCCGCGCTCGTTGCGGCACGGGATCACGATCGAGACCGACTTGGCACGCTCCGCCGACGGGCGCGGCAGGCGCGCGACGATATAGTGCCGCAGGCAGAACTGCCGGATCAGCGGCAGCGGCGCGATGTAACGGTTCACGAGAGTGCCGAGCCCGAAAAAGGAGAAGGGAACGAGCAGCCGCCGCTCCAGGTGAACGCGTTCGAAATCGCTCATCTCGAGCGAGTTCACGATATCGTCCATCGAAAGCCAGTTGAGCAGCGGGTGCGGCATCCGCAGCGACAGCGCCTCCGCGAGCGAAAGCACCGGTTCCCAGAGATGCGAGAAGTAGGTGATGACGATCCGGGTCTGGTCGCCGCAGACCTGCGCGAGCTGGTCGATGAAGGCTTCGCAGTCGTACAGGAAGCCGAGCGTGTCGGGGATGACCACATAGTCGAACGCGTCACCCAGGCCTGACAGGGTCGCCGCGAGCGTGTCGGGGATGACCACATAGTCGAACGCGTCACCCAGGCCTGACAGGGTCGCCGGATCCTGCAGGTCCGCTGCGATGAACTCGTATTCCGGATGATCCGCCTTCGCCACGGCGATCATCTCGGTGCTGATGTCGATGCCGACGCCGACCGACGGCCGCAGCTCCGACAGAAGCCGCCCCGTACCGCACCCCAGGACCAGGATCCGCGAGGCTTCGGGAATGAGATACTTCAGATACTCGTAGTCCTGCTTGTAATAGTGTCGATTGCGGTCGATCCACGCGTTGCGCTTCGGCGCAATACCATCGGCCCAGCGCCCGATCTTGTCGCCGTGCAGATCCCTGTCGGAGTTCGCAGCCGCGTCCATTCCAAAGTCCTTGTTGGTCCATGCTCCGGAGAGATTTAATTGAGCATGGTCGGCCTTTCATATATGGGTTGCGATGCAATTGACAAACCAATCGAGACTGCCGTTCGCGATGATCTTGCGAATGCGCCCCGATGGCCGAATTCCCGACACCGGTCTGCCTGCGCGACTTGCGACAACCTGCCGCGGCCTATCGAAGGCGTGACGAACACCCCGAGGATAAATCATGATCTACGAAGTCCGCACCTACCGGTTGAAACTGCGCATGGTTCCGCAGTTCCTCGAGACGTTCGAAAAGGCCTACGAGAACGGCCGGAAGCAGCTGTCGCCGCTCGCCGCCTTCTTCTATTCGGAGGTCGGCCCGCTCAACGAGGTGATCCATATCTGGCCGTACGAGAATCTCGCGGAACGCGAGGCGGTACGCGCGGAGGCGACGAAAACCGGCGTGTGGCCGCCAGACGTCACCGACATGATTCACGAGATGAAGGTGGAAATCTTCAATCCCTTCCCCTTCATGACCGAGTTCCTCAGCGGCGAGCACGGCCCCCTGTTCGAGTATCGCGAGTACGCGGTCCATGCCGGCACGATCCCCGGCATCATCAACGGCTGGAAGGATGCCATCGAGGCGCGCAACGCTTTGTCGCCCTGCGCCATGGCGATGCACACCGAGATCGGCGGCCTCAACAAGTATGTCCATATCTGGCCGTACAAGAGCTTCGAGCATCGCGCGGAGGTACGCGCGGAGGGCGTGGCCACCGGCATCTGGCCGCCAAAGGGTTCGCCCAAGGGCGCGATCATCACGCAAGACAACAAGCTCCTGCTCGCACCCGCGTTCTCGCCGCTGCGCTAGACAGCGCTTCCTTCGCAATCCTCGGGCGGTCTTGACCCCCGTGAGCAATCAGGACAGGGAGTCCCGATGACGATCATCGACGCGCAGGTGCACGCCTATGAGGCCGACCACCCGGGCCGTCCCTGGGCGGCGGTGCTCACGGGCCCGCCCTCGGCCAACGGCCCGGAAATGGTGGCGGCGATGGATGCGGTCGGGGTCGATGGCGCAATCCTCGTCTCGGCCTACACCATGTACCGCTACGACCCGAGCTTCGCGCTCGATGTGTATGCGCAGTATCCGGACCGGTTCGGCCTGGTTACCCCCTTCGATGCGGCCGACCCGGCGGTCGGCGAGAAGGTTGCGGACTGGGCGGCGACGGACGGTACCGTCGGTGTCCGCCTGCTGCTCGCCCACGGTATTTCCGACGCGGCGGGAGAGGCCGGAATTGCGAACCTGCTCGCCGCCGCCCGGCACCACGATCTGCCGGTGAACGTCTATTGCACCCAGCGGCACGCGCAGGTCGCGGCGCTCGTGGCAGAATTTCCGGACGTGTCGCTGGTGGTCGATCATATGGGCCTCGTCCAGCCGTTCCACCCGCCGGCGCCCGAGGATGGCTGGGCCGAGCTGCCGAACCTGCTGGCGCTCGCCGAACACGAGAATGTCGCCGTCAAGATCAGCGGTGCCGGAACGCTCGCACACGAGCCGTTCCCCTTCGCCGACATCCGTGACCCCGTGCGCCGCATCCTCGACGCCTTCGGCGTTGCCCGCTGCATGTGGGGCACGGACTGGACCCGCGCGGCCGAGCTTCTGAGCTACGAACAGGGGGTCGAGGCGTTCCGCCAGGGGGACTGGCTGTCCGCCGACGAGCGCGGCGCGCTGATGGGCGGCAACGCCGCGCGCATCTACGGCTGGTCACCGGGCTCGGGCTGAGCCCACGGCGCACCGGTCATCCAATTTTCCCAATCGGAACCCAGAGAGGCCCGCAGTGGCGCTGACCCTTTTGCAAGGCGGAACCGTCGTGACGATGGACGCGTCGATCGCCGATATGGACCGCGGCGACATCCTGATCGAGGACGACAGGATCGCGGCGATCGGCCCGAACCTGGACGCGGGCGACGGCGCGGCCGTGGTCGACGCGTCGGACATGATCGTCATCCCCGGCCTCGTAAACGCCCATATCCATACCTGGCAGACCGGGCTGCGCGGCCTCGCCGGCAACTGGACCGGCACGAACTATTTTCGGGCGATGCATGCCGGCCTGGCGACGTTCTTCCGGCCGGAGGATATCTACATCGCCAACCTCGTCGGCGCGCTGAACCAGATCAATTCCGGCGTAACGACCCTCGTGGACTGGCACCACAACAATCCCTCGCCCGACCACACGGATGGTGCCATCGCCGGACTGGACGAGGCGGGCATCCGCGCGCTCTTCCTGCACGGATCGCCCAAGCCGGACCCCAAGCCGGGGCAGAAGCCGTTCAACGAGATCCCCATGCCGCGCGGCGAGGTGGAACGCCTGCGCAAGGGCCGGTTCGCCGGCGACGACGGCCTCCTGTCCATGGGCCTCGCCGTGCTGGGCCCGCAGATCGCGGTGCACGACGTCACGCTGACCGATTTCCGGCTGGCCCGGGAGTTCGACCTGATCGCGAGCCTGCACCATTCCGGCGCGAAGATGGCCGCCCCGGACGGCTATGCCGCGGCGGCCGCCGAAGGCCTCCTGTCCGAACGCGTGAACGTCGTCCACGGCAACGAACTGACCGACGACGATCTGGGCCTGCTGGCCGATCACGGCGCGACGTTCGCCGTTACCGCCGAGGTCGAGATGCAGATGGCCTATGGCTCGCCCCTGACCAGCCGGCTGCGTGAGCGCGGGTTGCCGGTGCCTATCGGCAGCGACGTTGAAAGCGCCTACGCGCCCGACATGTTCGCCGTTATGCGCACAACCATGCAGCTCGAGCGGCACGAGGCGAGCCTGCAATCCCTGGCGGAGACCGGCGCGCGGCCGCACCCGATCCCGGCGACGACCCGTGAGGCCCTGGGCTGGGCGACCATGGACGGCGCGCGCATGGCGCATCTCGACGGGTCGGTCGGGTCGCTGACACCCGGCAAGCAGGCCGACATCACGCTGGTGCGCAAGACGGACCTGAACCTTGTCGGCGCCGCCGACCCCGTCAACGCCATCGTCATGCACGCCAACCCCGGCAACGTGGACACGGTGTTCATCGCCGGCCGGCCCGTGAAGCAGGGCGGGAAGCTCGACTTCGGGAACCTAGCCACGAAAATCGCCGAGCTTGAAGTATCTTCGGCACGCATCCTGGAGACCTTCCGGGACAAGACATCCGCGGACGACCTGCCGCCGACCTGAGCTGCGAAACCGATATCCCTCTTGACCCCCGCGCCGGCCCCGTCACGATGGTCGGCGACACTTTCCGGCAACGCCCGCCGGGCACGCGCCCGGACAGGGCCGCACGAAACACGGGAGGAAGCATGGTCGATTTCACTCTGTCACCACGCCAGGAGGAGCTGCGGTCGATTGCCAAGGCATTCGCCCTGGAGGTCATGATTCCGTCCGCGGAGATCGCCGACCGCGAAACCGATCCCGCCAACGCGTTCGACTGGGACGTGGTCCGCGAGGGGTCGCGGCGCGGGCTGCGCACGCTGACCATCCCGAAGGAGTTCGGCGGCGAGGGCGCGGACGTGCTGACCGTTTCCATGGTCGGAGAGGCCCTCGCCTACGGCGATCTCGGCATGGCCGTCGCCTTCGACCAGACGTGGAAGATTCTGACCGCGATCACGCGGGTCGCGACGAAGGACCAGCGCGAGCGCTGGCTGCCGAAGATCGTCGACGACGACACCTTCCTGATGGGCATCTGCTCGACCGAACCGACGGCCGGCAGCGAGAACATCCTGCCCTACCAGGCGCCCGGCGCCGGCATGCAGCTCAGCGCCGTCCGCAAGGGCGACGTCTGGGTCCTCAACGGCACCAAGCGCTATATCTCCAACGGCGGCCTCGCCAAGCTCTACATGGTGCGCACCCGCACCGACCCCGACGGGCCGATGGCGACGAGCCTGACCTCGTTCCTCGTGCCGGCGGATGCGCCCGGATTCCGGGTCACCGAGGTCTGGGACAAGCTGGGCCAGCGCTGCGTCCAGAACGGTACGCTGGTGTTCGACAATGTCGAGATACCCGACATCGACCGGGTCGGCGAGGTCGGCAACGCCGCGCATATCGGCACCGAGTTCCTGCTCGGGTACGGCTCGAACATCCAGGCCGGCGCGACGGTGCTCGGCGTCGCGCAGCGCGCCTACGACCTGTCGCTGCAGTACGCCTTCGAACGCGAACAGGCCGGCGGCCCGATCATCAATCACCAGATCCAGAAAACCCGGCTGGCCCGCATGGCCATGGAGATCGAGGCTGCCCGGTCGTATCTCTGGAACGCGGCCTGGCACG
This sequence comes from Rhodospirillaceae bacterium, assembly GCA_038132575.1. Taxonomy (GTDB): domain Bacteria; phylum Pseudomonadota; class Alphaproteobacteria; order UBA6615; family UBA6615; genus UBA8079. The sequence continues at coordinate 3,353 of JAYPRP010000047.1, read as the reverse complement.
CCGGCCGCGAAGACCAGGATCCGATGCATGCGAGCCTGTCGAAGGTGTTCGCGTCGGAGACCGCGGCGCATGTGTGCCAGCAGGCGCTCGAGCTTTGGGCCGCGGCCGGCTACATGCGCAAGAACCCGCTCGAGAAGCTGTTCCGCGACGCGCACAGCTTTCTGCACTCCGACGGCACCAACGACGTGCTGACCCTTAAGGCCGGCAACTACTTGGTCGCGACCGACCCGGCAGACCCCGTCTACAGCCCGCGGACCGCGGAGGCCGCGGCCGGGCGCTAGGCAACCGGGCTCTCACGGACCACTCCGGCAAAAGGGGCCATGCGCCCGTCCCGGTCACCTCGACGAGCTCCACCTCGCCCCGCCCCTTGAGGGGCGCCATGCCGCGGATTTGTTCGGACGCGGAACGACGGATCTGCATCCAGGCATCGCCGGATAGAAACACGGTTCCGGGTTCCGCATGATCGGACACCCGCGAGGCGACATTCACAGTGTCGCCCCACAGATCGAACACCCGGGTTCGAATTCCTATCCAATCGCGAGATCGGCGACGCGGACGAGGTCGCCTCGATCGCGGAATGGAAGAGCGAGAAGGTTCCAGGCGGCAGCCAGCTCGCTATACTTTTCCGGTTCAAGGGCAACAAGGTCTACAAGGAACGCTGGTTCGTGGACACCGAGCAGTGGAAGGCCGCGTTCTGACCGCGCGTGCGATACGCAGGCAGCGGAACCTTGTCTTTCGATACTTGTGAGGAAGAACATGACCCGTCGAACTGATTCGTTCATTCGAAGGGATTTTGACTGTTTTTGAACGATGTATGGTCGTGTTACCGGCATAAACGCTTTAACCCACGCCGCGAGAAAACCTACCAACCGCGCGTTCCGACCCCGCCCTTGAAGGGGCCAACAATCCGGGGCGTGATCCAACCGCCGTAGAAATCCCCTTCCTGCGGCAGGACACGCTCTTCGCCGACCCAGCACGAATCAACGCACGAGGCATAGAAGGCCAGACAATCTGCGATCGGTGCGAAGGATTCGGTCGGTGCCGGATAACTCCATGCCGCTATTGGAGACGTTCTTCCGTTCACCTCGAGAGACCAGTAGTGCGCGACTCCCTTGAACTCGCAAAAGGATTGCCCCGGAGCACGCACGAGGAACTCGCGGCGTATGTCGCGCGCCGGGATATAGTAAACGGGTGGATGGCTGGTCTCGAGAACCCTGGAACCATGTTCGGTGGAGGCAATTATCTCGCCCGCGAACTCCACGCGAAGGCGATCCCTGACGCTTTCGAGGCGTGGTGGCCGAGGATAGTCCCAGACCGATTCCTGGCCCGGCCCAGGCTCAATGCGCAACGCGAATTTCATGAGCTGTATCCTTCTTCTGGTTCCGGTTTCGGTTTTTGCGGCATCGTTCCGAACAGAATTTCACGGCATCCCAGCATCCAATCCACCGTCTCCGCCATGAAAACGGGCGATGGCAGGTCGGACAGGTTTTGATTCGCCGATCGCGTTTATGTCCCATACGGATGTCCTCCCCGGTCCGGCGCGGCGGATTCACCCGAGACTTGCGGCAAGGATTGAGGCAACCACGAGAAACGTCAGGGGCATTCGCAGCGATGGGTACCAACCGGGCGCCGCGTTCATCCGCGCTGCTCGGATGTCGGACGCGAAAACGAGCAGGAAGGCGCCGGCAAGAACGAGCAACCCCGTTTCCCGGGGCACCAGAAGGGCTGCCCACGCAACCAGTGACGGCAGCACGCTCACCAACAGACTGCGCAGGAGGGCGATGTGTTCGTTTACGACGGGCACATTTCTCGTCGCAAATCCCCATTGAACCCCGCCGAGAAAGGACAGAATAATCGCGCCATAGGCCGTGACCACGTCCGAGGCCGTTCCTGCTATTTCAGCCGGCCCGAAGAGTATGGCCCCGGCGCAAGCCAGGAACGGGACCGCACCCAGGGCGCCCAGCCAGGCGGCCGCAGCTGGGACTGATCGGGCGTCGGCGGCAATAAACAAGCTTACCTTCCGCTATGGCTATTGTGCCGCCGCCGCGGGTTCTGCCGCACCGATTGCAGCATTCACCCTCGGCATGACTTCCTCAGCCATCAGTTGCAATGACCGTTTGGTCAGGCCTTCGTCCACCCAGTCCATGCCGGCATAAACGAGCTCGCCGAAATCGCCCGTCACCTCCCGAAAGGCAAGGATCTGGTCAACAACGTCGTTCACAGTGCCGCAGATCACCAGATCCTCGAGAACCCGATCGAGGGTTATCGCATCGTCTGCCTCGTTTCGGTCGTGCTTGAAAACGGCCTGCCTGTTGCCGCGAACAAGCTTCTTCAGAATCTGGCTGTAGTAGAAGCGGTATGGGCTATTCGCATCGTCCTTGCCGTAGGTCTTCGCCGTGGCGTCATCGTCGGCCACGAAGATGGTCCGTGCGATCCGCCAGTCCGCAGGGTTCGCATGCTCTCCGACATTTGCCTTGCCCTCTGCGTAGTTGCCCCAGTGAGTTGCCGCCCATTTCGGGAGAAGAAAATTGGCCGAGAGCGGGTGAAAATCACGCTCACCCATGGAAATCACACCCTTTGAGAACGGAGCAACGACCGTGCCGACGATCTCCGGGCGCGGCTGCTGGAATGTCTTCGGCATGATTCCGTAGCCAACATCGAGGTAACGGGTCTCGGCAGTCGTCACCTTGAAACGATTGTTCTCGAAATCGATGTCATAAGGCGTCTCGCCTGCCCAGATCGCCAGGATAACGTCGATCGCTTCGCCAAAAATCTGGTTCCGGTCCTCGTCCAGGATACCGAGAGCCTCGGCATCTGAACGCAACGCACCAGGGCTGACTCCGAGAATGAAGCGACCCCGTGCCAGGTTGTCGAACATGGCCGCATGCGTTGCCACGAGCACCGGGTGCATGTGGGAGAGGTTTGTCGTTCCGGTCGCCAGCTTGATGTTTTCAGTCGCGTGAATGAGTGTCGCCTGGAACATCATCGAGTTCGTAATATTCTCCGCGCTGTCCGTCAGATGCTCACCCACGAACGCATCGTAGAAACCCAGCTTGTCGCAAAGGATGATGGTCTCCCGGTCTTCCTGCAACGTGGTGGGATAATCCCGGTCAAGGGGGTGTACCGGCATTGTGAAATAGCCAAGGCGCATCGTTTCAATCCCTTTGTTAAAAAATTGTATACGCCCGAAGTAGTCGTTCGGATCGCACGGATGGGGGATTCGCGAAGAAAACGAGCCGTGTCGTCAAAGGCGACTGGCGCCCGGCATCGGGACATGTGCACAATGTTCCGACCCCCCACCACACGGCATGAAATCCTCGAAGTCGATCGACGCCGTGGTCACCGAACGGTGC
>JAYPRP010000046.1:0-19048 GCA_038132575.1 Rhodospirillaceae bacterium | reverse complement strand
CTGTAGGCGCCCTCCTGGTGGTTGGGCTGGTTGGCGCCGGTCTCGTATAGGTTGCCCACCGCGCCGGACCTGTCCTGCTCGATCCACCACCGGCCCGCGGCCTGGGTCATTAGGAAGGTGCCGGTCAGGCCCACGTCGACGACCTTGCGCCAATCGTCGAGAGAGAGGTCCACCAGCGCCGTTGGTCCCATGCGAATGGCGCTGTTGACCATCCCGTCGAGGCGTCCGAATTTTTCGACTGCCAGCGCGACGGTCGCCGCACAGGATGCCGGGTCGGTCACATCGCTATGGGTATAGAACGCCCTGTCGCCGATCTCGCCGGCCAGCGCGTTGCCCAGTTCGTCATCCACGTCGGCGATGACGACGTGGCCGCCTTCCGCGGCGAAGCGGCGCGCGGTCTCGGCGCCGATGCCGCTGGCGCCGCCGGTAATGATGCAGACCCTGTCGTTGAAGCGCGACATTTCCGTCTCCCTCGTTGTTCCTTTGCCGGCAAGTTTATCCGTGTACGGTCTCCTGTGTCCGCGCATGTCCATGCTCGTGACGCACCGTGACTTGATTTTCCGGCAGCGTAGTTACCCAATATGCTCATGTGCGGAAATCCGGATCTTGAGGCATGGCGCGCGAAGCTGCTCGCGGAGCGCGCCGCTCTCCAGGAATCGAGCAGTGCCACCGTGGACAGCCGGTCCCCCGTCACGCTGGATCAGCAGAGCGTCGGGCGGCTGTCGCGCATGGACGCGCTCCAGGTGCAGGCCATGGCGCAGGCCGAGGAGGAGCGGCGCCAGCATCGACTGCGTTTGATCGCCGCGGCATTGTCCCGGCTCGATGAAGGCGAGTATGGCTATTGCATGAGTTGCGGGATCGACATTCCCGAGAAGCGGCTGGCGGTCGATGCTGCGGCCGCGCAATGTGTCGATTGCGCGAAGTAGACAGCCTGGCGGTGTGACATGCGGCGCGTTCGAAATGTGAAGGTTCTCGCCACGCTCGGTCCCGCGAGCGCGTCTGAAGACATGATCCGGGCCCTGTTCGAGGCGGGCGCGGATGCCTTTCGTCTGAATATGAGTCACGGTACCCATGACGACGTGCGCGCGATGCACGCACGTATCCGGGCCGTCGAGGCCGAGGTGGGGCGGCCGATCTGCATCTTGGTGGACCTGCAGGGTCCGAAGCTGCGGGTCGGCAAGGTCGCCGAGGATGTGGTTCTGAAGGAAGGTGCGCCGTTCCGCCTGGCGCTCAGGCACGGCCCGGGAGATGCCACGGGTGCGGAACTCCCCCACCGGGAAATTTTCGAGGCGATTGAGTCCGGCACCCATCTTCTCATCGACGACGGCAAGATTCGTCTGGAGGTCGTGGAGACGGGCGAGGACTTCGCCGAGACCCGCGTGCTCGTCGGCGGCCCGCTCTCCTCCAACAAGGGGGTCAACGTTCCCGATGTCACGCTGCCGGTGCCGGCGCTATCGAAGAAGGATCGCCGGGACCTCGATTTTGTGATGACGCTCGATGTCGACTGGGTGGCGCTCTCTTTCGTACAGCGTCCCGACGATGTCGCGGAGACGAAGAAGATCGTCGCCGGGCGCGCCGCGGTGATGGCGAAGATCGAAAAGCCGCGCGCGCTCGATCACCTCGACCGTATCATCGAGACGGCGGACGGGATCATGGTGGCGCGGGGCGATTTGGGTGTGGAGCTGCCGATCGAGAAGGTACCGGGAATTCAGAAGGCAATCACGCGGGCGGCGCGTCATGCCGGCAAGCCGGTCGTGGTGGCGACCCAGATGCTCGAATCCATGATCGAGGCTTCCGTTCCAACGCGGGCTGAGGTCTCGGATGTGGCGAACGCGGTGTTCGAGGGCGCGGACGCGGTGATGCTGTCGGGTGAATCGGCCGTCGGGGCGCATCCGGTCGAGGCCGTCAAGATGATGGATCGGGTCGCGCAGTCGGTTGAGTCCGACCCCCAGTTCCGCACCGCGATCGAGGCGGGACACACGGAACCGGAAATGACGTCGGCTGACGCGATAACGCTGGCAGCCCGGCAGGTGGCCGAGACGCTGAAAGCCGCCGCGATCGTTTGCTACACGGCGTCGGGTTCCACCGGGCTCCGCGCGTCGCGCGAACGACCGGACGTGCCGATTCTCGTGCTCACGCCGGTTGTCCAGACCGCGCGCCGGCTGGCGCTTGCCTGGGGTGTACACTGCGTTCAGACGGAGGACACCACGAGCTTCCTCGACATGGTGATCCGCGCGAGCCGGGTTGCCGAAACGGAGGACTTCGCGCGGTCGGGTGACCGCGTGGTGATCACCGCTGGTGTGCCGTTCGGAACGCCGGGCCGGACGAATATCCTGCGGATCGCGACCGTCGGGGCGGAGGCTAGGCGCCCGCGTGCATAGCGAACAGATCGGCGTCACGGGCCGCGTCAAATCGCCCCCAGATTAATCGTTACAGGCTGTTTACAGCGCGCGAGTCCTCTGGGTTATATTCTTCGGATCATCTTATAGAGAAAGAGGCGTCGAAGAGCGCCGGAGGAAACGTCAAGATGGGGACATCGGCTGACGGCCGGACCCAGAATCAGGGTCTGTTGAAATGGGTCGAAGAGGTCGCCGCGCTGACCAAGCCGGACGACATTTATTGGTGTGACGGGTCCAAGGAGGAGTATGACCGCCTGTGCGGGCAGATGGTCGACTCCGGGATGCTGATTCCGCTGAATCAGGATCTTCGCCCGGGCTGTTTCCTTGCGCGTTCCGATCCCAACGACGTCGCGCGGGTCGAGAACCGCACCTTCGTCTGCTGGGACAATGAAGAAGATGCAGGTCCGAACAACAACTGGGTCGCGCCTGACGAGATGCGCGAGACCCTGAACGGGCTCTTCGACGGCTGCATGCGCGGCCGCACCATGTACGTGATCCCGTTCTCGATGGGACCGCTCGGCTCGCACATCGCGCATATCGGCGTTCAGCTTTCCGATTCTCCCTATGTTGCGGCGAGCATGCGGATCATGACCCGCATGGGTGCCGGCGCGCTGGAAGTCCTGGGCGACGACGGCGATTTCGTGCCGTGCCTGCACACGGTCGGCGCACCGTTGGAGGACGGCCAGGAAGATGTCGTCTGGCCGTGCAACGACACCAAGTACATCGTTCACTTCCCGCAGGACCATTCGATCTGGTCCTACGGCAGCGGATATGGCGGTAACGCGCTGCTCGGCAAGAAATGCTTCTCGCTGCGTATTGCCTCGATCCTGGCCAAAGAGGAGGGCTGGCTCGCCGAGCATATGTTGATCCTCGGCCTGGAATCGCCGAAGGGCGAGAAGACCTATATCGCGGCCGCATTCCCGAGCGCGTGCGGCAAGACGAACCTCGCCATGCTCATCCCGCCCGCGGGATACGAAGGCTGGAAGGTGAGCACGGTCGGCGACGATATTGCCTGGATCAAGCCGGGCTATGACGGGCGGTTGTATGCGATCAATCCGGAATCGGGATATTTCGGCGTGGTCCCGGGAACGTCGATGAAGACGAACCCGAACGCCATGGAGATGATCCAGCGGGACACGATCTTCACCAATGTCGGGCTCACCGACGATGGCGATGTCTGGTGGGAGGGCAAGGACGGCGATCCGCCCGCCCACCTGATCGACTGGCTCGGCAACGACTGGACTCCCGACAGCGACACGCCCGCCGCGCATCCGAACGCGCGCTTCACGGTCGCGGCCGCGAACTGCCCGAGTATCGACCCGGCCTGGGACGATCCGAACGGTGTGCCGATCGACGCGTTCGTCTTCGGCGGTCGGCTGAGCACGACCTTCCCGCTGGTCTACGAGGCAAAGGACTGGGACCATGGTGTTTACATGGCCGCGACCATGGGATCCGAGGCGACCGCTGCAGCGGACAACCAAGCGGCAATCCGCCGCGATCCGATGGCGATGCTTCCCTTCTGCGGCTACAACATGGCCGACTACTGGAGCCACTGGCTCGGGTTCGCGGAGAAGGGGTTGAAGCTGCCGAAGATCTTCCGGGTCAACTGGTTCCGGAAGGACGATGACGGCAATTTCATCTGGCCGGGATTCGGCGAGAACATGCGGGTCCTCGAATGGGTCTGCGATCGGGTCCATGACAATCGCGATGCCGTCGAGGGGCCGCTGGGCAACATGCCACGCTACGATGATCTGAACTGGACCGGCCTCGATTTCACCGCCGATGCGTTCAGCGGAATCATGGATCTGGCGCGTGACGCCGGGAACAACGAGGCAGAGGCGCAGAAGGAACTCTTCGACAGCTTCGCGGGTCGCCTGCCGGCCGCCATGGAGGCGCAGCGCCAGGCGTTGCTCGAATCCATGGCTGAAGCGCCGGAGGTCTGGCGCATCAGCGACTGAGTTCGCGCCGCAGCACGGGTGTGAAGGGCCGTCCGTCGGGGCGGCCCTTTTCTATTTCGGGTGGATGACGCTCACATGCGCCGCGACGATGCGCCAGCCCTCGGGCATGCGCGCCCAGGACTGACTCTGGCGGCCAATCCCGTCGCCCATGCTTTTACGATAGAACTCGAGGTTGGCTGTCGCGAAGTCCCGTCCGTAGGTCGTGACGACGACTGGCCCGGTCGTGCGATCGACGTCGTTGGGGTCGCGCGCGGCGCGGAAACCGGCAATTGCATCGTGGCCGTAGAGGTTCTCGCCGATGCCGTAGCGCAGGGTCAAGTCGTTGGTCCAGAACAGCTCGTTCAGAACGTCCACATCGTTGGTCGTCAGGGCCTCCTCATAGCGGTCGTGGGCCGCCGTGACCTCGGCGAGGACTTCGGGGATGTTGATTTCCATTCCGGTGCTCCGTTCTTCGATTCGAGCCTCAGCCCCTGGCCTTGGCCCAGCTGTCGCGCAGGCCGACCGTACGGTTGAAGACGAGCGCGCCGGGCGTTGATTCTGGGTCGGGCGCGAAATAGCCGAGCCGCTCGAACTGGACGACTTTCTCGGCGGCGGCGAGTGCGGGTTCGAGATAGCAGTCGGTGCGGACCTCGAGGGACGCGGGGTTGAGATCCTCGGTCCACTCCCGCTCCTTGCCGGGCTCCTCGGCCGCGAACAGATAGTCGTACAGTCGAACTTCGGCGCTGATTGCATCTGCCGCCGAGACCCAGTGAATCGTCCCGCGTACCTTGCGGCCGTCGGGCGCATCCCCGCCCTTGGTTTCCGGGTCGTAGGTGCAGCGCAGCTCGACGACGTTGCCGTCGTCATCCTTGATCACATCCGTGCAGGTCACGAAGTAGGCGAATCGCAGCCGCACCTCCTGGCCGATGGCGAGACGCCGGAATTTCTTCGGGGGGTCTTCCATGAAGTCGTCACGTTCGACCCACAGTTCGCGGCCGAACGGGATCATGCGGGTGCCCGCGTTCTCGTCGGTCGGGTTGTTCAGCGCCTCGAGCTCTTCCGTCTCGCCCTCGGGATAGTTCTCGATCACCAGCTTGATGGGGTCAAGCACGGCCATGCGACGTTCCGCGGTCGGGTTCAGGTGTTCGCGGATGGTGTTCTCCAAATAGGACATCTCGACCAGGCCGTCGGACTTGGTGATGCCGAGGCGGCCGATGAAATCGCGGATCGCGGCGGGCGGCACGCCGCGCCGGCGCAGGCCGGAGACGGTGGGCATGCGGGGGTCGTCCCAGCCGGCGACGTGCCCGTCCTCGACCAGCTGGATGAGCCGCCGCTTGGAGAGCACGGTGTGGCCGAGGTTGAGGCGGCCGAACTCATACTGGCGGGGGCGTGCCGGGACCGGCAGGTTTTCGATCAGCCAGTCATAGAGCGGGCGGTGATCCTCGAACTCGAGCGTGCACAGCGAGTGGGTGATGTGCTCGATTGCATCGGTCTGGCCGTGGGCGAAATCGTAGGTTGGATAAATGCACCAGGCATCGCCCGTGCGCGGATGCGGGGCGCGCAGGATCCGGTAGAGCACCGGGTCGCGCAGGTTGATGTTGCCCGAGGCCATGTCGATCTTCGCGCGCAGGACCTTTGCTCCGTTCTCGAATGCCCCAGCGCGCATCTGCTCGAACAGGTCGAGGTTCTCCGCCGGTTCGCGGTCGCGGTAGGGGCTCGGGCGGCCTGGTTCGGTCAGAGTGCCGCGATATTCACGGATCTCGTCGGCCGAGAGATCGTCCACATAGGCAAGCCCTTGTTCGGTCAGGTGGCGCGCCCACTCGTAGAGCTGCTCGAAATTGTCCGATGCGAAGAACAGCCGCTCGCCCCAGTCAAAGCCGAGCCAGTGCACGTCTTCCTGGATCGCGCGGATATAGGCCTCGTCCTCGCGCGCGGGATTCGTATCGTCGAAGCGCAGGTTGCAGACGCCGTCGAATTCCGCGGCCACCCCGAAGTTCAGGCAGATCGACTTGGCGTGGCCGATATGCAGATAGCCGTTCGGCTCGGGCGGAAACCGGGTGACGACCGCTTCGTGGCGGCCCGCGACGAGGTCGTCGTTGATCTGCTCGCGGATGAAGTCGCGCGGGGCGGAATCTGTCTGTGTGTTGTCGGTGTCTGTCATCTGTTACCGGCTCTGGGGTCTCGCCACTCTGTGCCAGAAATCCGTCGGTGCGCCAAGTCGGGCGGGGCAGAAGCGCGAACGGCCCCGCGGGAGCCGCCGGGCCGCACGACGTAATTGTCTTGCGAGAGTTACGGGCTGACGTGGCCGATGAACTCCATCGGCGCCGGCTCGCCCCACTGGGATTTCAGGCCTTCTTCCGCCGGGACGTATCGCGTTCCGTAGTCGGTGTTGAGGGTATCGGAATCCGCCCAGTGCTCGTGCACGCGGCCCCACGGATCCTTCCAGTAGTCATAGATCTGGCTGCCCAGAACGTGCCGGCCGATGCCCCACACATGCTCGTACTCGCCCGTGTCGCGCAGATGCTCATGGCCCATCATGACATCGTCGAAGTCGGGCACCTCGAAGGAGATATGGTTCAGGCCCGCATTCTCGTTATGGACATAGAGAAACACGTGATGATCGACGAAATCCTTGCCCGCATCGATGCGGTTGAAGCTCGCGATCACTTTCTCCTTGTCGTCCTCGACATAGACCTCGTCCGAAGCGATGAGGCCGATGTGGTGACGGATCCACGCCGTGCACTCGTGCATCTTCGGCGTGCCCATCACGCCGTGGCCGATACGCATGACATGGGCAGGCCCGCGCGGGGTGCGCCAGAGCTCGCCCGCGCGCTTGTACTTGTCGATGTTGCCGAGATTGTAGGCAAAGCGGTCGAGCGGAATTTCGTCGACCTCCTCGATTCCGTGGACCACCTCGATGGTGTAACCGTTCGGTTCGGTCAGGCGCACCCGCTTGCCGCCGCCCGGCTCGTCGATGTCCTCGACCTCCGATACGCCATCGGCTTCCTTCGCGAGCTTGTGCAAATCTTCTTCGCTATCGGCGCGGAAGGCGAGGGCGATGAAACCGGGATCGCCCTTCTCGGTAACGTGGATGTGATGGCTGGAGCCGGTGCCGCGCATGAACAGTTTGTCATTCGTGCGCTCGGACGTGATCATGCCGAACCGGGTCAGGAATTCCTCCTGCTTGTCCAGATCGGGAGATTGGATTCGGCCCCACGCGATGTCGCGGACCCTGATGATGGGTTCAGTCATCGAATTCGTTCCTCCTGGCCTGCGTTCGATCGCAGTGTCGCGGTTACTCTAAACGGAACCGGCACGGCTCGGGAAGCCTGTTGCCGGATCGGGCGGGGACCAAGACATGGCAGTCCACTAACCATACGTGGGCGTACGGTATTGCGCGCTCGCAACACTGTCAATACTTTGGCGTATGGCCGGTCCCGCCCTTCCGCGGGTTTGGCAATCCGAACCGTCGAGACACCGCGAGGCGATGGCGAAAACGCGTGAACATTCGCAAGACCGGGACTCCTGGCTGGCCGAGGCGCTCGAGATGCTCCGCGAACGTGGCGTCGATCATGTGAAGGTGGAGCCGCTTGCCGAGCGGCTGGGCGTGACCAAGGGCAGCTTCTACTGGCATTTCAAGAACCGCCAAGATCTGCTTCGTTCACTGCCGGAGTTCTGGGCCCGGACTCAGACCGATTCCGTGCTCGCGCATGTTGAAAAAACAACCGGCGGCCCCATCGACAAGATGCGGGCGATACTGGAGTTTCTGGCGCGCGAGGACCCCGACCGATACGACAATGCCATGCGTGCGTGGGCACAGTTTGACCCCGAGGTTGCGGCGGCCGTCGCGGAAATCGACGATCGGCGCATGGCGACCGCCCGAATCCTGTTCGAAGAAGCGGGGCTCAGCCCGACCGATGCAGCGTTCCGCGCCCGGCTCTGGTACTTCTACGATGTTGGTGAACATGTGACCCGCGACACGCCCGTCTCGGTTGACGAGAGGCTTGCGCGGGCGGCGCACCGTCTGAAGTTGCTAACTGCGGATTTGGTCTAGCAGGCCCTACCGTCGCCGGTACGGGAGCCGGTCAGGTCGCGATTCGCATATCCGCAGCATGGGGTTCGATCCCGAAAACGCCCAGCATACATTCTAGGAGTGCGTGGTGCTGCTCGCTCGGAATCATGGCACCGGTGCGGCTTAGCTGGTCCTGCAGAAGGTTGATCGCGTGGGAATTGCGGTTCAGACAGGCTGCGAGGTCCACATAGTGGAGGTCGGCCTCGCCGAGGAACTCGCGGAACGGCCCCGGACGGATTTCCTCGATGAACTGCCGGTAGCTTTCCTAGTGGGTTTTCAGCTTCGCGACGATGCTCAGGTAATTCTCGCGCAGCGACGCCTTGAGCAGCCTCAGGTTGCGCTTGATCTCGGCCGCGATACCGGCAATATCCTCGAAGCAATTCAGCGTCGAAGAGCGCCCCACGTCGATCGCTCGGGCAAGCTGCTGCTGATTCATGGCCATGGAGAGAGGCTCCGGTAGCTCGTATGCCTGTTATTCTCCTTGTAAAATATTGCGGAATTCTAAAGCGCTAGGCTTTTTTGGCGTATTCGGCCCGAATACCGGGATGAAGTTCTTGCCATGGCCGGGTTTGGTAAAGAAAATGTCGCCCGAACCACGCGAGGGGAGAGAATGCGCGGTCCACAAGATTATGGCGGGATGCCGGCCGGGCCGGTTGATCCCGAAAAGCACGAACACGTGCCGACCCACTGGGAAAAGACGGTCGACGCAATGATGATGCTGCTCTTCGATCAGCGTCGCCGGCTTGCGCGCGTCGATGAATCGCGCCGGATGCAGGAAGCGCTCGGGGAGGACTATCACAAGTATCCCTATTACGAGCGCTGGCTCCAGGCGATTTCCTGGCTGATGCTTGAGAAGGGGGTCTTCACCCAGGAGGAACTCGAGGCAAAGAAGGCGGAGGTTCGCGCCCGCCTGGAAGCGGACGGCAATGGAGCCTAGGTTCCAGCCTGGAGACCGGGTCCAGGTCCTGCATCGAGACCAGCCGGGCCATGTGCGCACGCCGATGTATGTGCGCGGGAAGACCGGCGTAATCGAGCGCATCGTCGGATCGTTCCCCAACCCGGAGCTTCTCGCAGTCGGCCATTCGGGGCTCCCCTACAAGATGCTCTACCGGGTGAATTTCCGGCAGAAAGAGCTCTGGGACGACTATGAAGGTCCCACCGACGACACCCTCGAGATCGAGATCTACGAACACTGGCTGGTGCCGGCATAGCCGCACGGAAAGCGATGACGAGATGAGCGAAATACACGACCACGCCCACAATCACGAACACCCGACCCATACCCACGATGGCAAGCCGATCCAGGAAGATCCGCTACCTTCGCTCGACGCACAGGTTCTCGAGGCCTCGGTGCGCGAGTTGCTGATCGAGAAGGGCGTGATTTCCGCCGACGATGTGCGGCGCGCGATCGATATGGTTGAGAGCCGCAACCCGGCGCTGGGTGCGAGGATCGTGGCCCGGGCGTGGGACGATCCAGAGTTCAAGAAACTTCTGATGTCCGACAGCGATGAGGCTTTGATGGCGTTCGGCATCGATATGCGGCCGACGGAACTCTGCGTGGTTGAGAATACGGACGAGGTGCACAACATGGTCGTCTGCACGCTGTGTTCTTGCTATCCGCGCCCGGTCCTCGGCATCCCGCCAGCCTGGTACAAGCGCCGCGACTATCGTTCCCGCGCGGTGCGCGAGCCCCGAGCGGTGCTGCAGGAGTTCGGTACCATGATTCCCGACCAAAAACAGGTCCGCGTCCATGACAGTAACGCGGATTTGCGGTATCTCGTGCTGCCGCAACGTCCGGCTGGCACGGAAGGCTGGGATCAGGAGAGGCTTGCGCGCCTGGTGACGCGCGACAGCATGATCGGGGTCAGTGACGCATTGCCGTCGACAGAGGCCAACGACTGAAGCTTATCTCGATGGAAATGGCGGGCGTTCCGATTTGATTTGGGGCGTATCCGCTTAATCCGGCCGGGTTTACCCGGCGGCAGGGCATTGATTTGGCGCCGGAATGGCGAGGGAAGAGCTTGGAGTGAGCGCAGCACGCAAGTTGCTGGACCGACTATTCCCAGAGCAGCGCGAGTTGATCGTGCGGGCCAGCGGGAGCGTTCGTTATGCGCGCCTCAACCGCCCTCTGCAGATCGGCGCGGTTGTTCTGGCCGCGTCGGCTATTGTCTGGGCCACGGTCGCGACCGTCCAGTTCACTGCGCACAACAGCATTGTCTCCGAGCGCGATGACGTGATCGCACAGCTCCGCGACGAGAATGCGCGTTATACATACGAACTTGCAGAAGCCCGCGAACGTGTTGAGATGCAGCGTCGCTCTCTGAAGTCGACCCAGCAGACGACTGTCGATATGGAGACTGCGAATCATTCATTGCAGCGCGATATCGAAGCCCTGCGCGGTGCGCGGGATGAGCAGCAGGAACGGGCCGACACGCTGGCACTAGCCTATTTGAGCGAGGTCGAGGCGATAGCCCGACTGAGCGAAGAGGCGAAAATGCTGACGCGCACGCGCGATGAGCTGCGGCGCCAGGTTGCGGATCGCGATCGCGAGCTCGCGGCGACCCAGGAAACCCGTCTCATACTCGATGCCGAGCTTGCCGATCTGTCCGAGCGGCTAGCGACGCTCGAGACCGCCCAGCTCGGGATCGTATCGCGTCTCGGTGAAACCGTGAATCAGAGCGGCGAGGCGCTTCGCAAGACGCTCGATCTGGCCGGGCTCGATGTCGACCGGCTTCTCGACCGGATGGCGCGCGCGGCCGGAGAGGGGCGTGGGATCGGCGGTCCGTTGCTGGCGATCGAGGACGCCCCGGGTGCCGGTCTCGCACAGCAGATTGCGACGGTCGAGCGCCGGGTCGATGATCTCCAAAGCCTGCAAGCGCTGATGGAGCGCTTGCCGCTAGCCGCGCCGCTCGACGAGTATCGCGTGACGAGTAACTTTGGGCGCCGCATCGATCCCTTTACCCGAAAGCTTGCGTTCCATTCGGGTACCGACATGGCGAGCCGCCGGCGAGCGCCGGTCCGTGTTACGTCTCCGGGCGTGGTGACGTTTGTCGGCTGGAAGGGCGGCTTCGGGAAGATGGTCGAGGTCGATCACGGCCTGGGCGTGCGTACCCGATACGGCCATCTGTCGACGATCTTCTTGAAACGGGGCCAGAAAGTAGATTTCCGGGAAAAGGTCGGGCTGGTCGGCAGTACCGGCCGGAGTTCGGGAGAGCATTTGCACTATGAGATTCTGATCGACGGGCGACACAACGATCCGGCGAACTTCATCAAGGCGGGACAGTATGTTTTCAAAAACTGAGCGGGGTGTGTCAGCCAGCTGTGTACCGTCGATCATCAGCAACGACATGAGCGTTAGTGGAAACCTGACGGGCGACGGCGCGATGCAGGTCGACGGGACCGTCGAGGGTGACATTCGCTGCGCTCACCTCACACTTGGCAAAAGCGCCCAGGTTCGCGGTGAAATCGAGTGCGACACGGTCCATGTGTACGGCAGCGTGACGGGCGAAATTCGTGCCCGCAGCGTGACCCTCTTCGCGACCGCCCACGTGACCGGCGACATCCAGCACGAGGAGCTGTCGATCGAGGCGGGTGCCTATATGGAGGGACAGCTCCTGCGTCGTGACGCTACCCAGTCCAGGCTCAACCTGGTGGTCGGCGAAACCAACTAGGCGCCGTCGATGCACGCGGCGAACATTGCCGCGTCCACATTCCCGCCCGAGAGTACGGCGACGATCGTCCGATCCCTTGTTTCGATCTTTCCCGTCAGAATGGCGGCGAGGGCGACCGCGCCGCCCGGCTCCGTTACCAGCTTCAGTGTCCGCCATGCAAACGCCATGGCTGCCCGAACCTCGTCGTCGCTGACCGACAGGCCGATCACGCCGAGATCTCGCATGGCCGCGAAGGTGATGTCTCCCGTGCTTGGCGACAGGAGCGCGTCGCAGATGGAGCTTGCGCCCGGTTCGTTCGACAGGTGCCGTCCCGCTGCGAGGGAGCGGCCTGCATCGTCGAAGTCGCGCGGTTCCACCGCTTGAATCCGAGTTTCCGGATGGCTGTCGGACAGGGCCATTGCGATCCCGGAGGTCAGCCCGCCACCACCGCAACAGACGAGAACATCGTCTGGTGCGGTGGCGAACTCGTGGCACTGGCTGGCGATCTCCAGCCCGACCGTTCCTTGTCCCTCTATCGTCCAGACATGATCGAACGGCGGCACCAGCGTTGCGCCGGCATCATTGGCGATGCCGGCGGCGATCGCCTCGCGCGATTCATTCTCGCGGTCGTATGTCACGACGTTCGCGCCAAAGCTCCGGGTGTTCTCGATCTTGGCGTTGGGTGCGTCCAACGGCATGACGATTGTCGCGGGTATGCCGTATATCTGCGCCGCCGCGGCGACTCCCTGGGCGTGGTTGCCGGATGAATATGCAACGACGCCGTTCGCGCGTATGTCCGGTGCGATCTGCGACAGGAAGTTGTAGGCGCCCCGGAACTTGAAGGAGCCCGTCCTTTGTAAAATCTCGAGCTTGAGGAGCACGCGCCCGCCAGTGATCTCATTCAGCGCGGGGCTCTCGATCAGCGGTGTGCGGACGGCCACGCCCGACAGCCGCTTCGCGGCGGCCTCGATGCCGGCACGGGATGGCGCGTCGCTCATGCCGGGCCGAGACCGAGCAGTTCAGGCAGCCGGAGCAGCTTGTCGAGGACGACCTCAGGCTGTCCGGGTAGATGCTCGGCCGACTGGCTGTAACGGTTTTCCCAGACTACCCAAAAGCCAAATGCCGCAGCACCCGATGCATCCCAGCCGTTCGACGATATGAAGCAGATATTCTCCCGGGTGAAACCAAGGTGATCGACGGCGAGCTGATAGACCCGGAAGTCGGGCTTGAAGATGCCGAGCTCCTCAACGCTGAGGACTGCGTCGAGCAGCACATCGATATTGGCCGCGGACACCGCTGCGTCCAGCATCTCCGGAGAACCGTTCGAGAGAATCGCTGTGTGCATCCCGGCGTCCTTCAATCTGACGAGCGTGTCCGTGACTTCCGGAAAGGTGTCGAGTTCACGGTAGAGGCCATGAGACGCCCGCGCAGCTCCGCATTCTCGATTCCTGTGGAGGCCAGGGCAAAGTCGAGTGCCTCGCCCGTCACTTGCCAGAAATTCGTGTGGGTTCCCATGAGGCTGCGCAGCCATGTGTATTGCAGTTGCTTCTGGCACCAGATGTCCGAGAGGCGCTCCGCGTCCGAATCGATCTCGTCGCGGCAGCGCATGACCGAGGAGTTGAAGTCGAACAGAGTGCCGTAGGCGTCGAATACGCACGCCTCGATTCCGGTTAGTCGGTGTTCGGTCATTTCCCCAGGCGTCCGTCGGTCAGCGGCTCGGCATCGATTCCCGCGAGCTGCGTGTCGCTCAACAGGCGCCGATAAACGGGAACGGCCTCCAGGACCCGCTGGACGTAATTCCGGGTTTCGCTGAAGGGGATAGTCTCGATCCAGTCGAGCATGGCGATGTCGCCGGTGCGAGGGTCGCCGAAGTCGCGGACCCAACGGACGACGCGGTGCGGGCCGGCGTTGTACGCCGCGAGCGCTAGCGGGGCCGACCCGTCAAAGCGCTCCAGCATCTGCTTCAGATAGCCGCTGCCCAGGCGGATGTTGTAGCCCGGATCGGTAAGCAGGCGCGTGCTGCTGTAGGGTTCCGAAAGCCTCTTCGCGATTTGCTGGGCGGTCCCCGGCATGAGCTGCATCATGCCCCGCGCGCCCGCCCGGCTGATCGCGGTGCAATCGAAGCCGCTCTCCTGGCGGATGACCGACAGGATCAGTGCATCCTCCAGGGGCGTGTCCGCGCGTCGTTCCGTAAGCGGCCAAAGCGGATAGCCTGCCCCGCTGATGACATTGTCGAGCTGGTTCGCACGCTTCGCGGCGCGCACGGCCTCGCGCGGCCGGTCGCTCTCATGGGCGAGTTGTGCCACCAGAAGGCGTTCGTCCGCGGTTTCCGCGAGGCCCGCGAGGTGCAGCAGGAACGGGCGCAGACTCGCATCCGCGCCCAATACATGCATGCGCTGCACGAGTGTCACGAGTTCCCGAGACAGAAATCGGCTGCGCGCCTCGGGGTCCGAAGGGAGCGCGAACGTGAAACGCGGCGAATCGGTGCCCAGTTCGCGAAGCGCTTCCTGGCCATAGAAAGTAGCGGGGTGGGCGGCTGCTTTTCGCCACCACTCCTGCGCATGCACATCGTCGCCACGCGCGGCGGCGGCGCGTCCCTTCCAGAAGGCGCCGCGCGCGCGGCTAATCGGGAAGCGCACGCCGTCGTAGAGCGTTGCGAAATGGGTTTCGGCTGAGGCAGGTTCGGCGAGGAAGGAGAGCCGTATCCAGCCTGCGAGGAACTCGGATTCCGCGAACTCCGCGCCGCGCGTGAGACCATGTCCGCTCACCAATTCTGCTGCTTCGGTGAAGTGGCCTTCGGCGAGCGCGCGCCGCGCAAGGATGCGGCCCTCCAGCGCCCACTTATCTGGTTGCGGGCGATAATCAGGGAGGTCGATCAGAATGTCGCGGGCGCTATCGTCCCTGCCCTTCCGCCGGCGCCAGCGCAGTCGTTCGTACCAGAGCTCGGGTGCGTTGCGTAGGTCCTGGGGGACTCGAGCGATCGCGTCATCAACTCCGGGGGAGCGGCGCAGCAGCGCAATCCGCGCGCGACCGAGCGCCGCTGTACGGGGATCGACCCGGCGCAGCATGCGCGCGGCGGCGGCGTGATTCTGAACCCAGATCATGCGATCGAGACGCGCCCGGTGATCGTCCTTGCCCAGATAAGTGCCGTGCCGCTTGAGCAGGTCGGTCTCCGTGTGCCGGTCGATGGCGAGCGTACGCCAATAGCGCGGCGTCAGTTTCGTCAGGCGGTCACGGTCGCCAGCGGCACGCAGCGCGTCCAGATGGGCCAGCGCTCCGGCACCGGATATCGGCGGGTTGCGGTCGAACCAGGCGCGCACCGTGTCGATCGGGACGGTCTCGTCGATGGCTTCCTCGGCGTTCCGCCGAAGCTCTACCGCGCGCGGCCATGCAGGATTCGCATCGAGGAAGCTGGCGATCGTCACGAAGTCGCTTGTCGTATCGGGTTGCTGATGTGCGAGCCAGGCCGCGTATTTGTCGATCAGTGGATCGACGCCTTGGCTCCGGTGCAGGCGCAGGGCAGACCAATCCTCGGCTTCCGCTGCGGTGATCAGCGACCGTGCATTCAGGTCTTTTTCGGACGCGTCCGCCGGTGTCGATATGGTGCTCCCAGCAACGATGCCTGCGGCAACGAGTGCAATAGCGAGGCAGGGTGTGCGGCGAGGTAACAAGCTGCTGTCCGAGGCGGTTCGTGGCGGTCTGAGTGTAGGGATACCGCGTACGCCTGGCCAGTATCGGAACGATATGATCGTGCGATTTCCGTGGTTTGCGCCTTGTTCGGGCCTCGCCGAGCCGTTATCGTCCGCGCGAATATCCGAGGAGTCCCGCAATTCGCGGGCAGGAGGGCCGATATGTTCAAGGGATCGCTGACCGCACTCATCACCCCGTTTCGCGACGGCAAGGTCGACGAGAAAGCATATCAGGAGCTCGTCGAGTGGCAGATCGACGAGGGCACCGACGGCGTGATTCCGGTCGGGACGACCGGGGAATCACCGACCCTCAGCCACGAAGAACATGAGCGCGTGGTCGAACTCTGCATCGAGGCCGCAGGCGGCCGCATTCCGGTCATCGCCGGCACCGGTTCGAACTCGACCGAGGAGTGTGTGCGCCTGACCGAACACGCCAAGTCCGCGGGCGCGGACGCGGCGCTGATCGTCACGCCCTATTACAACAAGCCATCCCAGGACGGGCTCTATGCCCACTATAAGACGGTAGCCGATGCGGTCGATATTCCCATCATCATCTACAATATTCCGCCGCGTTCGGTGATCGACATGACGACCGCAACCATGGCGCGGTTGGCGAAGGATTGCCCGAACATCGTTGGGGTGAAGGACGCGACCGCCGACCTGACACGCCCACTCGCGATGCGCCAGGAGATAGGCGATGCGTTCTGCATGCTGTCGGGTGAGGATGCGACGGTCATGTCGTTCCTCGCGAATGGCGGCGACGGCTGTATCTCCGTGACCTCGAATGCCGCGCCGCGCGCCTGTGCGGAGATGCACGACGCCTGGCAGGCCGGGAACGCGAAGGCGGCGATGGAGATCAACGCGCGCCTGTTCCCGCTGCATTCCGCCCTGTTCGTCGAGCCAAACCCGGTGCCGGTCAAGTATGCGGCATCGCTGCTCGACAAGTGCGCCATGGATGTACGCCTGCCGCTCACGCCGGCGAACGAAAACACCCAGAAGCTGGTCCGCGACGCGATGGTGTCGGCAGGGCTACTCAACTAGCAGCGCGGCATCGCAGGGCCGATGGCCGCAAAGAAGGCGCCGCCGGGCACGATCGCCGCGCAGAACCGCAAGGCGCGCCACGACTATACGATCGAGGACAATATCGAGGCCGGGCTCGTGCTGACGGGGCCCGAGGTCAAGTCCCTGCGCGAGGGGAAGGGCAGCCTCGTGGATGCCTGGGCGGGTGAGCGCGACGGCGAGCTCTGGATGTTCAATTCCTATATCCCGAAGTACGCGCCGGCCCGGAATACCCCCCACGAGGAGCGCCGGGCGCGGAAGCTCCTGGTGAGCCGGCGCGAGATGGATCGCCTGTTCGGCGCGATCCACAGGGACGGTATCACCCTCGTACCGCTCTCGATCTATTTCAACAAGCGTGGCATTGCCAAGGTCGATGTCGGCATCGCGGCTGGTAAGAAAAAATACGACAAGCGCCAGGCCGAGAAGAAGCGCGACTGGGACCGCCAAAAGGCCCGTCTGATCCGCGAACACGGATAATTTATATTAATAATATATACTTAGGATATAAGTCTCCTTTGATATTTTATTTACGTTTACGTTAACGTAAACTTTTGCACATGGATCAAAAATTCTCGATTTCCGATCTTGCACGTGAATTCGACGTAACGCCGCGAACCATCCGCTACTACGAGGCGGAAGGCCTGATCGCACCGGCGCGCGACGGCCAGCGCAGGATATATTCCGGCCGCGACCGGGTCCGGCTCGCCCTGGTTCTACGCGGCAAGCGGCTGGGCTTCTCACTCGCGGAGGCGAAGGAGATCATCGATCTCTATTCAGCACCCCAGGGCGAGGCATTTCAGCTGCGGACGCTGCTGGAGAAACTCGATGAGAAACGGGAGATCCTCGAAGATAAGCGCCGGGACCTCGACGCGGCGATCTCGAACATGGACAAGTATACGGCGCGCTGCCGCGATCGCCTCGCGGAGCTTGAGGAGCGCCCCGAGACGGCAGCGGAGGCGGCGGAGTAGGAAACCCGCTATCCTCTAAGTCAACGAGGCGGGTTTGCCGCCCGGGTGGAGACAACAGATGATACCCAATGAGTATCCGACCCTGAATTTCGATCTCGGCGATACGGCTGACATGCTGCGCGATTCTGTGCGCAGTTTCGCATCCGACAGGATTGCGCCGCGCGCCGAGGCGATCGACCGGGACAACGAGTTTCCCATCGACCTCTGGCCTGAGATGGGCGAACTCGGCCTGCACGGAATCACGGTCGAAGAAGAGTACGGCGGAACCGGCCTCGGCTATCTCGAGCATTGCATCGCCATGGAGGAGGTGAGCCGCGCTTCGGCGTCGGTCGGCCTCTCCTACGGTGCGCATTCGAACCTTTGTGTGAACCAGATACGCCGCAACGGTACGGACGACCAGAAGCAGCGCTATTTGCCGAAACTCGTCTCCGGCGAATATGTCGGCGCGCTCGCCATGAGCGAGCCCGGTGCCGGTTCGGACGTGGTCGGGATGCGGACCCGCGCCCAGAAGAAGGGGGATCGCTACATCCTCAACGGCAACAAGATGTGGATCACCAATGGCCCGGTCTCCGAAACCTACGTGATCTACGCCAAGACCGATCCCGACGCGGGCCCACGCGGGATCACCGCCTTCATTGTCGAGGCCGGTTTCAAGGGGTTCAGCACGGCCCAGAAGCTCGACAAGCTGGGCATGCGCGGGTCGGATACCTGCGAATTGATTTTCGAGGATTGCGAGGTGCCCGAGGAAAATGTTCTCGGTGAAGTCGGCAGGGGCGTAAACGTCCTGATGTCCGGGCTGGATTATGAGCGCGCGGTACTTGCCGCCGGCCCGCTCGGCATCATGCAGGCCTGCATGGACATTGTCGTTCCGTACGCCCATGAGCGCGAGCAGTTCGGCCAGCCGATCGGTACCTTCCAGCTGATGCAGGGCAAGCTCGCAGACATGTACGTCACCATGAACGCATGCAAGGCCTATGTGTATGCCGTGGCCCAAGCCTGCGATCGTGGAGAGACGACCCGCAAGGATGCGGCCGGTGCCATTCTATACGCCGGGGAAAAGGCAACCTGGATGGCGCTCGAGGCGATCCAGACCCTCGGTGGCAACGGCTACGTCAATGAGTATCCCACTGGCCGACTGTTGCGCGACGCGAAGCTCTACGAAATCGGCGCCGGCACGTCGGAGATTCGCCGGATGCTCATCGGTCGCGAACTGTTCGAGGAAAGTGCGTGATGCGGCGCATTTCCACGAACTCGTTTTTCGAGAAGGCCGCGGG
>JAYPRP010000045.1:0-19353 GCA_038132575.1 Rhodospirillaceae bacterium | reverse complement strand
CCGGGGGCGGCGGGGGGGGTGGTTTGGCTGACCACGGGGGGGGGGGGGCCGGCCGGGGCCGCGGCGGGTTTGACGGCGGCTGGTTTGCCAACGATGCCGTGTAGCCAGCCGCCGGTCCGAACGCCAGCGGCGCGTGGCGCCGTGAAGGCCCACCAGATCTATTCGCGCGAAATCCGCCACGCGGTGGAAGGACGGACCGCTGGCCTATGTGCTGATCGAGCAGGGCGAGCGCGACCGGCTCCTGACCCTCGCCCGGGCGACCTACCGGGAACTCAATCCGTAAGAGACTTGCTGCCGTCCGCGCTGACCGCGGGTGTTATGAGCGCGGCGAAGCGGGCATCGACGTCCGAACGCATCGCCTGGAATTTGGCCAGCCGGTCGCCCGCGAGTTTCTCACCGCTCGGCAGCTTGAGCCCGAGGGGGTTTATCGGCTTACCGTCACGATGGATCTCGTAATGCAGGTGCGGCCCGGTCGAACGGCCGGTTGAGCCGACATATCCGATCACCTGGCCCTGGCGCACGCGCTTGCCCTGGCGTACCCCGCGCGCATATCCGTTCAGGTGAGCATAGGCCGTGGCGTAGGTGCCGTTGTGCCTGATGCGGATGTACTTGCCGTAGCCGCCGTTGGTCTGTGCGACGTCGACCGTGCCGTCGCCGGCGGCGTAGATCGGCGTGCCCGTGGGGGCCGCGAAATCGACCCCGGCGTGCAGGCGCGTGTAGCCGAGAATCGGGTGTTTGCGGTTGCCGAAGCGTGACGACAGGCGCGCCCCGTCGAGCGGGGTCTTCATCAGCGCCTTGCGGACGCTCTCCCCCTTCTCGTTGAAATAGTCGATCGTGCCCTTCGAGGTTTCGAAGCGATAGAAGGGAATCTGGGTCCCGCGCAGGGTGAGCTTTGCATAGTGGATGTCGCCATTGTTGACCACCACATCATCCGCGTTGCGCTGGCGCTCGAACATGATCTCGAACGCATCGCCGTTCCAGATGTCGCGCTGGAAATCGACATCGAAGCTGTATATGCGGATCAATTCGATCAGCACCGAGATCGGGATTCCCGCGTTGCGGCCGTTCACAAAAAGGCTGGAATCGATTGTTCCGGTGACCCGCACGAACTCGCTGTTCAGCGGCAGTTCGATCTCGCGGGCGATGAAGTCGTCGTCCGACACCCGCGCGACCTCGACCTCGCGGTCGTAGGTTACCGGCAGGCGCAATGACGAGAGTTCATAGTCCGGCGGTGTCTCTTCCGCGGCGCCGGCATCTTTGACAACCGGGCCGAGCGTGATCTGCAGTTCGTCGCCAACCCGCAGGTCGCGCCGTGGATCGTAGACACCTTTCAGGGACTGGATCGCCGTGTGCGCCTCTGCGCGTTCCGCGCCGGCCTTGATCAGCACGTCCATGAGGTTGTCACCGTTCTCGATCTCGACGGTGTGCACCAGTGGCTGGGGCGGTTTCGGCTCGCGGACTTGGGCGGGGATGGCGGGTGGCGTCGCGGCGGCGGCGGGCGAGGTGACCTGGGGCGGTGTGTCCGTTCCGACTCGCGCACCGAGCACAAAGGCGAACGCCGGAAGCGCGATCACCACCGCAGCGAGCGCGAACAGGACAAGCTTCTTGCGCAGGTCGATCCGCAACCCTCGAATCCTTCACCGGAATCAAATGTCGGCGCTTCACGCACCTGATAC
Organism: Rhodospirillaceae bacterium; assembly: GCA_038132575.1. Classification (GTDB taxonomy): domain Bacteria; phylum Pseudomonadota; class Alphaproteobacteria; order UBA6615; family UBA6615; genus UBA8079. Next base: position 17,677 of record JAYPRP010000045.1, on the reverse strand, counting down.
GCCGACACCGGGCAAGATGGCGAACGGTTGCGCTTCGTGTCAACAATCGATCCGACGGATTCGATAAATATTCTGTAACAGATTCAGAGTGTTGCCACTATTCCGCCACCATCCGTACGATTCGCGGGTAGATGGCGGATAGGTTGAACGCGCGCAGAACCATGAACAGCATCACCGACGCCCAAAGGCCGTGATTTCCCATGAATTCGGGCAACGTGAAAATCGCGACCGTATAGAGCGCGACGGAAACGAGCATTGCGTTGCGCATCTCCGCGGCGCGGGTGGCGCCGATGAAAATGCCGTCGAGCTGGTAGGACCAGACCGACAGTAGGGGTGACACCGCCATCCAAGGGAGGAAGCCACCGGCAAGCGTCAGCAGTTCGGGAATGTTGGTGAGGAGTCCGAGGAGGTGGGTGCCGAACAGGGCATAGACGACCGCATATCCGACCGCGACGCAACCGGCCATGAACGTGGCCGCGAATACTGTGTTGCGCAGCAACCGCCGGTCTCGTGCCCCCACGGCCTCGCCGACGAGAGCGGAAGTGGCGTGGGCAAACCCGTCGAGCCCGTGCGCCAGGAAGGACTGGAAATTCATCAGAAGAGCGTTTGCGGCGAGTACGTTCGTGCCGAGACGCGCGCCGGACCAGGTCAGGAGCGACCATGCGAAGATCATAGCGAGGGTACGGATGAAGATGTCACGGCTGACCCGAAACAGGCTGCCGAGGGCCGCGAGGTCGAAGATACTTGCGCGGACCCAGGCGCCCTCGGTGCGCCGCAGCCGGAACGAGATCAGGGCCAGTCCCAGCGCGGCGCCGGTGTATTGTGCGAGCGCGGTCGCAAGCGCGACGCCCTCGATGCCCCAGCCGAGATCGACGACGAACCAGATATCGAGCGCCGCGTTCAGGCCATTTATCACGACCTGAACGACCAACGCCGCCCGCGCGAACTGCATTCCCAGCATCCAGCCGAGAATCGCATAGTTGGCGAGCGTGGCGGGTGCGCCCCAGATGCGAGTGTCGAAATAGGATCCGGCGAGGCGCTCGACGTCGGCCGCGCCCTCGACGATCTGGAGGGCGAGCGCACGCAGGGGAGCCTGGGCGATGAGCAGCACAAGCGCTGCGGCGAGACCGATCATCAGCGCTCGGGCAAGAACGGCCCGAATTTCCATGCCGTCGTCGCGACCGTTCGCCTGGGCGACGAAACCCGTTGTCCCCATGCGCAGGAAACCGAAGCCCCAGTAAAGGAACGCAAAAATCATGGAGCCGATCGCGACGCCGCCCACATAGGCCGGGTCGGGCAGGTGGCCCATCACCGCCGTATCCACGGCGCCCAGCATGGGAACGGTCAGGTTCGACAGGATTGTCGGCCAGGAAAGATTCCAGATGCGCCCATAGGGCGCACCATGCAGACGCCCGGCCGTCGGCTGTTCGTCCGAGGTCACCGGGATCTGCCGGGGCTAACGGCCGACGGCATAGGCTTCCTGGAAACGGGGATGGGCGGCGCCCTTGAGGAACCATCCGTATTTGCCGCGCGCCCGGCCGACTGCCGTCATCCGGCCCGATGCCCAGTCACCGACCATAGTCATGCGGTGCCCGCGCGCGCGCATCTCCACGATCGTCGCGTCGTCGAAACGGCCTTCGGCCTTGACCTCGCCTGGCTGGAAGGTGCGCGGGTAGAAGCTCGACGGCAGATGGTCGGTGTGGAAGTTCGGTGCATCGATGGCTGCCTGGAGGTCGAAGCCGTGGTGGACATGACGCAGGAACATGGTGAGTGCCCACTGGTCCTGGGCGTCGCCGCCGGGGGTGCCGAAGGCGAGTGCCGGCTCGCCGTCGCGCATCGCGAGGGTCGGGCTGAGCGTGGTGCGCGGCCGGATGCCGGGGCGCAACGTCGTTGGAAAGCCCTCCTGCAACCAGAACATCTGCGCCCTTGTGCCGAGACAGAATCCCAGCGCGGGGATGGTCGGTGAGGACTGCAGCCAGCCGCCGCTGGGCATGCAGGCGACCATGTTGCCCTCGCTGTCCGCGGTGTCGCAGTGAACGGTATCGCCGTTCGACGTAGAGGGCGCGGCATTGGGTTCACCCACCCCGGCCTGGGCCGCGTTGGGTTCACCCGCGCCTGGCGCGGTCTCCGCCGCGTGAGGATCGAAGATCGTGAACTCGGCCAGGGTCGGTTCGCGGCCGTCGGGCGCGCCGGGCTGGAACTCCAGCGAGGCAGTGTCGCCGACCATGGCGCGCCGCGCGTCGGAGTAGGCATCCGACAGGAGCGTTTCGATCGGTACGTCGTTGACTGTCGGATCGCCGTACCAGGCCTCGCGGTCGGCGAGTGCGAGCTTCGCGCACTCGACCTGGGTGTGCATGAAGTCCGGTCCAAGCGGATCCATGGATGCGATATCGAAACCCTTGAGCAGCGCGAGCTGCTGCAGGAAGACCGGACCCTGGCTCCAGACACCGGGCTTGCAGACCGTGTAACCCGAATAGTCGTAGGACGCCGGTGTCTCGACCGTCGCGCGCCAGCGAGCCATGTCGTCTCCAGTCAGGAGCCCGCCATGGGCCTCCCCGGAAGAATCAAGCCATTCGGTGGTACGGCAGAATTTGTCGATTTCCTCGGCGATAAAGCCCTCGTAGAAGACGCGCCGCCCCGCCTCGATCACATCCTCGCGGTCACCACCGGAAGCCTCCGCTTCGTCGAGGAGGCGCTGATAGGTCGCGGCGATAACCGGGGTGCGGTGCATGGAGCCGACCGTGGGCGCCTCGCCGCCGACCAGCCAGGTCTCGGCAGAAGTCGGCCAGGCCTCGCGGAACAGCTCGGCGACGCCGCCGATAATCGTGTTCATCATCGGTACGACCGCATAGCCGTCGCGTGCATAGGCGATAGCGGGCTCGATCACGTCACGCAGGGACAGTCGGCCGTAGTCGCGCAGCATGAGCATCCACGCGCCGAAGGCACCCGGTACGCATGGCGCCAGCAATCCGGTACCGGGCACCATGTCGAGTCCTTGTGCACGATAGGCGTCGATCGTCGCGGCGGCCGGGGAGACGCCCTGTCCGCAGATCACCTCGACCTCGCCGGCGCGCGCATCATGCAGGACGATGGGAAGGTCTCCGCCGGGACCATTCTGGTAGGGGTGCACGATCTGCAGCGCGAGCCCCGTGGCGACGGCGGCGTCGAAGGCGTTGCCCCCGCGCTCGAACATGCGCCAGCCGGCCATCGTCGCCAGATAGTGGGTCGAGGCGACCATGCCGTGGGTACCACGAATTTCCGGTCGTGTGGTAAACATGGGGCGTTCTCCGCGCGGTTCCGGTGCGGACAATAACGCTCCGCCAGCGCGCGCAGCAACCGCGTCCAGTCGATGTGCGCGCGGGACCGAAGGGGAAGACCAGCCTATGCAGATCGAGCACCCGTACCTGATGTTCCTGGGTGACGCCGCCGACCAGCTCGCGGCGAAAACTGCGCAGGGAATCCTCCACTGGCGCCGCGACTGGTGCGTTGGCCAGCTGAAACTCGACAACTGTAATGCCGACCTCGGGCTGCCCGACATGACGGTTTCGGAGGCTGCGGACGCCGGCGTGCGGACCCTCGTGATCGGCGTGGCCAACCGGGGCGGTGTCATCGGCGTGGGCTGGATTGCGACAATTACCGACGCAATCGAAGCCGGAATGGATGTGGCGTCGGGGCTTCATGCGCGGATCGCGGATATTCCGGCGGTCGCCGCCGCAGCTAAGGCGAACGGAGCGAAACTCCTCGACGTCCGCCACCCGACCCAGACTTTCGATGTCGGCACCGGCGCGCGCCGGACAGGCAAGCGCTTGCTCGCGGTGGGAACGGATTGTTCGGTTGGCAAGATGTACACCGCGCTGGCGATGGAGGCCGAACTCGCGGCGCGCGGCACCGACTGCGATTTCCGCGCGACCGGCCAGACCGGCATCTTCATTGCCGGCTCGGGCGTGTCGGTCGATGCCGTCGTCTCCGATTTCATCTCCGGTGCGACCGAATGGTTGGCGCCTGCAAACGCGCCCGATCACTGGGACCTGGTCGAGGGGCAGGGCTCGCTGTTCCATCCCTCCTACGCAGGTGTGACGATGGGGCTCGTTCATGGCGCGCAGCCCGATGCGCTGGTCCTGTGTCACGAGCCGACCCGCACTCACATGCGCGGACTGCCGCACCAGCCCCTGCCCGAGATCGGCGCCTGCATCGAGGGGCACCTTGCCGCCGCCAGGCTCACCAACCCGGACGCGCAATGCATCGGGATCGCCGTGAACACCTCGGGCATGGATGGTGACGGCGCCCGCGCGGCGCTGCTTGGCGAGTTGTCGGACCGGTTCGAGCTGCCCGCGCTCGACCCGGTGCGCGACGGGGTGGCCGCGTTCGCCGACCGGCTGGAACAAATCTAGCGCATGCCCGAGCTCGACGCGCAGATAGAGACCTTCCCTCTCAAGCGCCATTTCACAATCTCGCGCGGCAGTAAGACCGAAACGATTGGGGTGGTCGCGACGATTCGCGACGGCGGTGTCGTCGGGCGCGGCGAGTGCGGCCCGAACGCGCGATACGACGAAACGCCGGAGGGCGTCGCTGCGGACATCCTCGCCATGGCGCCGGCTGTTCGTGCGGGCCTCTCCCGCGCGGCGTTGATGGACGCAATGCCGCCTGGCGCGGCGCGGAATGCACTCGATTGCGCGCTCTGGGACTTCGAGGCCGCGATGTCGGGTACGCCCGCCCGGGTGCGCTCCGGGATCGGCGATCTTCGCCCGGTGGTCACGGCCTTCACCCTGAGCGCCGACGATCCGTCGGAGATGGCGAGCGCCGCCGCGGCCAACGCGGACCGTCCGCTCCTGAAACTGAAACTCACCGGTGATGGCGATCTGGAGCGGGTGCAGGCCGTTCGCTCCTCGGCACCGACCCCCCGCCTGATCGTCGACGCCAACGAGGCCTGGGATGTGGCGGCCTACGAGGCGTTCGTTCCGGAGTTCCAGGCCCTCGGCGTGGAGATGATCGAGCAGCCCTTTCCCGCGGGCGACGATACGGCCCTTCTGCAGCTGTCGCGGCCGATCCCGGTTTGCGCGGACGAGGCGTTTCATGATGTTGAAAGCCTGCCCGCGCTCGCAGGAAAGTACGATTTGGTCAACATCAAGCTCGACAAGACCGGGGGTCTGACCGCGGCTTTGGTTGCGGCGAACGCGGCGCAGGAGGCCGGGTTCGCGGTCATGGTTGGTTGCATGGTGGGGACGAGCCTTGCCATGGCGCCCGCTATGCTGGTCGCACAGGGGGCGGCCTATGTCGATCTCGACGGGCCGCTGCTGCTAGCGGAAGACCGCGAACCGGGTCTGACGGTCGACCGTAGCGAGCTCAGCCTGCCGCTGTCAGGCCTGTGGGGCTGAATTTCTCAAGTCCGTGATTTGCAATAATTTGTGCCGCGTTGGCGCTTGTGCTTGCTCCGCCTCACGGGTCGAAGATGTCAGAATTGCAGAATTCAGATTTCCGGACACCTGAGTCGGAGACGGACCACCCGTATGCCACGCGTCTGGAGAGCACGGACGTGGGCGATGGCCTTGGCCTTGGTTGGGAAGAGACGTCCGTTCGGTCCGTTCGGAACGGCCCACGGCTAGGCAAAACTTGCCCGTTTTCCGGCGTCTCAGCGCCCCGACTCGACGGTTGCGATGGCGGTCAGGAGTTCATTGGGAATCTTGCGTGCGCGCTCCTGCAGCTCGATCGCGGACACACAAATTTTCCGTGTTTGCAAGGCTTTGGCAGGGGCGTTGAAGCCACCGGCCAGAATCCCAAGCAGTGCGCCAGTCAGTCCGAGCAACCGGAATGCGCGGGTGAATGTGTGAGTTCGGTTCAGCATGGCGCGAAAGACCTGGCAATCGCCGTGCCAGCATGATCGTTGCCCGCGTGGCTGTTGTACGATATTTATGCAACGCAGCAATTTTGCGAAATATTATTCCCAGAATATCCGCGCAATCGAGAATTTTCAATTAATTTCCGCGGGATGTGCACAAGCCGCTTGTTTTTGCACCTGCGAAATTCATATATTGCATTGCGGTATCGTTTTGCGACGCCGCTCTTTAGCGTTTCCTCCCTAAGACTTCGGGCCGTGGTTTCCACGGCCCTTTTTTTGTGCCCCAATGGGCATTTCTGCGCTGAACAGGGCCGTGGAGACCTCAGGTGCCGGCGTAGTCGTCAGGCGGAGTGTCGGCACCGGCGCCGAGGGAGCGCTGCATGCGCACCGAATCGACCCAGCGCCCCAACTTGAAGCCGACCGCCGGCATGGTGCCGACGATTTCGAAGCCGAGATGCGCATGCAGGCCAATGGAGGCATGGTTCGCGCTGTCGCCGATAACCGCGACCATCTGCCGGTAGCCCGCCGCTGTGCAACGGTCGATGACGGCACCGAGCAGTGCGCTCCCCAGTCCGCGCCGCTGCGCGTTCCCGACGATATAGACCGAATCCTCGACCGTGTAGCGGTAAGCCGACCGGTTCCTGAACGGGCTCGCATAGGCGTAACCGCTGATGCCGGCCGACGTCTCGGCGACGATGTAGGGAAGGCCGCCGCCCTGGAACTCGGCCATTCGTCGGGCCATCTCCGCTGTATCCGGCGGCACCTCTTCGAACGAGGCAAGCCCCGTCAGCACATGGGTGGCGTAAATTTCTCGGATCGCCGCTGCGTCATCCACGGTGGCGTCGCGCAGCATGACGCCGTCACGCCGATCTGCGTCCGTACCCACGGCGTTCGTCAGGCGGCGAGCGCCGCCGGCTCTAGCTCGGTGAGACGAGCGGCCAGCCGGCTCATGTTCTCTGCCACCGTGGCCAGCCCCCCGGTCCGTTCGATGGTCGCCTCATCCATGTATAGCGCGCGATTGATCTCGATCTGCAGCGCGTGCACGCCGGTCTCGGGACATCCGTAATTGCGGGTTATGAAGCCGCCGGAATAGGGCGCATTGCGGACCACCGTGTAGCCCATCTCCCGCAACGTGTCCTCCACGAGGACGGTAAGCGAGCGGTTGCAGGCTCGCCCGTGGGCGTCGCCCAGGATGAAGTCCACCTGCCGGCGTCGACCGGCATCGTTTTCCATCGGTCCCCCGATCGACGGCATCGAATGGCAGTCGATGAGAATGCAGGTACCGAACATCATGCGCGTCTGCGCAATCAAGTCCTCGAGCGCGGCGTGATATGGCTGGTAGCAGCGTTCGATCCGCTCGCGCGCTTCGTCGAAGGACAGCTTGCACGAGTAGATTTCCGCGCCGTTTGCGACCACGCGCGCAATGGTACCGAGCCCCGCGGCGACGCGGGGGGAGCGCTTGTTTACAAACGCCGGCAGTTTTTCAACGAACATCGCAGGGTCGAGTTCGTACGGCTCGCGATTGGGATCGACGTAGGCGCGCGGAAACAGCGCCTTCAAAAGCGGCGCACCGTGCTGCGGAGCCTGCGCGAACAACTCGTCCACGAAGCTGTCCTCGGACCGGCGAATCGCGCGTGCGTCTAGTTTCGACGCCGCGAGGAAGGCATCCGGATAGTTGCGTCCGCTGTGGGGTGATGAAAAGACCAGCGGCACTCGTTGTTCCGCGGGTGCGAGAATCTCGATCGCGGCGTCGGAATCATTAACGGTTTTGCTGTCCATAGCACGCTTCATGTAGCGAAAAGTGGTCGGGCTGTCACCCTTGACACACGTCCGTTTCGGCGCGCTTGGGATGTCGCTCGACGAGGCCTGAGTGCCATTTTCTTCACCCCTTCGAAACCGGTCGGGGGTAGCAATCGGGGTATCTGCGCATCCGGCGCGGGTCCGAAACGCATGAGTATGAGGACAACGGGTTCGATGGCGCGAATTCTGCTCGCCGAAGACGATCAATCGATGCGTGAGTTCCTCTCATGCGCGCTGGAACTCAGCGGGTACGAGGTCACGGCTGTTCCCGACGGCCTGTCCGCGCTCGATGCCGTCGCGGCGCGCGCCTATGACCACCTGATTGCGGATATCGTGATGCCGAGAATCGACGGGATCGAGGTCTCGCGGCAGGCCAGCAAGGTCAACGCGGATATGAAGGTCCTTTTCATCACGGGTTTCGCGGCGGTCGCGATCAATGCGCGTGAGGAAATGGGCGACACCAAGGTCCTCTCAAAGCCGTTCCATCTGCGCGACCTCGTCGACCAATTGGACGTGGTCCTCGAACAACAACTCGCCTGACGCCGCGCCGTTTCGTATAGTTTGCGCTTCTCAACGAATACCAGGCGGTCAGCCATGTCGAACGCAGCCGAAACCACTTCCGATACCGAATATACGCCGGATTCCGACGACCGGACGGCGCAGCCGAGCGAGATCGTCCACGAGGACGACCGTTCCCGGGTCGTCAAGTACACCATCCGGCCCGGTGAGCAGACCGGCTGGCACACCCACGAGCTGGACTATGTGGTGATCTATCTCACTGCCGGCGAACTGACATCGCATTTCGCAGATGGCTCGAGCCGGGTGTTCCGCTATGAGCCCGGCAAGGGGGCGTCCTACAGCGCGCCGGTTAAACACAATGCGGTCAACACAGGCGATACGGACGTCATCGGCTACGAGATCGAGTACAAGCGCTGACGGCGTTCAATCGGGACGTCAGGCTCTTGCCATTGGGCGGGGTGCGGTGTATCACCCGGCCCTGTCGTCGATGGATCGCAAACAGCGCCGTGGGCGATGCAGAAACCCGTATCAGGTGGGGCGCGTAGCTCAGCGGGAGAGCACTGTGTTGACATCGCAGGGGTCGCTGGTTCAATCCCAGCCGTGCCCACCATCTTTCCCATTTGATATCGACTGATGTGCAAACCCTCGCATGTTGCGTGTCTGCGATCTTGCGTGGCGTTTGAAGCGTGACGGTAGCCTTGATCCAGGCTGTCGCCATTGAGTCCGCGAAGTGGACCACGCCTACTCTTGTCTTGCTGGCCCTATGCCTGGTGTGGGTGTCTGCCGGAAAGTCCCGTTTGCAATCCGCGGTGTCCTGGACCATCCTGGCAGGCGTCGTTTCAATAGCGGCGGCGGTGTTGCCTCTCTTCGGTTACTGGTTCGCGGCGCGGACCCATCCCAACGCGATTGCCGGAGTGCTGCCCTGGAACGATGCAGCCGGCTACTATGGATGCGCGCTTTCCGTTCTCGATGGCGAAGGGCTGCACGCCTTCTGTCAGCGCCGACCAGCGTACTCGCTCTATCTCGCCGGGCTGATGCGCGTGGCGGGGGGAGAATTGCAGCTCGCGCTGCTTCTTCAGGCGCTCATGAATGGCGCGGCAATGCTCGTCGTCGCCTATGGCGCTCTGCGCCGCTGGGGTGGCGCGGCCGGACTGGTAACGATTGCCGTCCTCGCACCCTTTGCTGCCGTAACGTCGGTTGCCACACTGGCGGGGAATTTCGGATTCGTTCTGGGCGCGGCCGGGCTGCTTCTCGTGCTGTCCGGTGCGGAGCGCCGGGCGAACTGGCTCCTCGCGACAGGACTGTTCGTTCTCAGTGTCGCTCTGAACGCGCGCGCCGGCGCGTTTCTCGTGCTGCCGCTGTTGGTTGTCTGGCCGTTCTTCGCCGATGATATGTCGCGTGGTCGGCGCTGGCGTCTGTCCGCGTTGCTCGCGTTCGCAGTTGCGGCGGGCTTCTTGCCGGGCCCCCTCCTTTTGGCGTTACTCGGCGGTCCGATCAGCGAGATACATTCGAACTTCTCCTACACGCTATATGGTCTCGCGGCCGGGGGCGAACGGTGGACGCACACGCTGCGCGAGCTACCGGGCGCGACGAGTCAGGAGATATACCGTGCTGCGTTTGCTCTCATACGTGAGCAGCCGTTCCTCCTGGTTGCCGGCCTGTTCCAGGGATTCCTGGAGTATCTTCAGCGCCTGTTGATATATATCCCCTGGGAGCCGGCACGTGTGTTGGTGGGGGGACTGTGGGTATGGGGGATTGCGTCCGTTTTCCGTCCGCGCGCCGGGGACGGGGATCGGGCTCTGGCCCTCGTGTTTGTCGGAATCGCACTGTCGTCGCCGGTCCTGTCGATCGACGGAGACACGCGTGTTTACGCGGCAACAGTCGCAGTGGATGCGCTTTTCGCCGCGCTGGGTTTTGCCAGTCTCGCCGGCGGTCTTGCCACTCACGCGCACCGCGCGCGAACGGCGCTTTGGGGCCTGGCCGTGCTGTTCGCCATCGCCGCACCGACTGCCGTTGCGACCCATGACCCTCGTGCGTGGGGTGGCTCATTGGTGCTCGGCGGTCTCGTTGCCCTGGCCGGGCAATGGGCGCCGCGCGGGTTCGTGGTCGAGACTCAGCGCCGGTTCGCGGGGGCGGGGCTAGCCGGTTTCATGACGGGTGTGGTTGTGGTGGTCGCGTTCGTTCTGCCATGGCCGGGTTTCACGGGGCGTACACCGGCAACCTACGAACTCGTTCAAGCCTGCGAAGAGGGCGAACCCGCTATTGGGCGTCTTGGTCGAGACAGCCCGGTGGTCGCGATTACCAAGACCGAGGAGTCGAACCACTGGCCTGTCGTCGCGACGCGCGATGCATTCCGCGCGGCGCTGGATCCGCTGACCCACCTCCACGCGGACCTGGATGCGTTGTCACCCGGGACGGCGATCGTATTCCTATACGACCGCAGGACATCGTCGCAGTTGGCTGTTCGCAGCGGCCTCCTCATGGGGGATGAACAGATGGTGCGCGCGGACGGTCGCGTGTATCAGCTTTGCGTTTCAGACGGGTTGACGTCGGTTCTCACCGATGTGCGACGAATTCTGTCCGTGCATCCGTTGTCCGATTCTTCCGTGCGCCGCCGGTGAACGGCACGCACGAACTGAAAGGCGGCGAACCATGCATCTGATGGTCGTTCTCGAGGACCGGATCTCCGAATGGCAGGCGAAGGGCGAGGTTCTCGAGGGTTACTTCAATCCCGACGGCGCGTTTGACACCATCACGGTTCTTGGCCTCGTCGCGGACGATCCCGGCGCGGAAACCCTGGCCCGTCTTTGTGCGCCCGCACGCCATCTTTACGTCAATGCCGGCATCGACCGCCGACGGCTGATGGCTATGACGGTCGGCCTGCGTCCCGGCCGACTCGTGGCTGTCTTGCGCCGCCTGGTCAGGCAAATCGACGGTCCCATGCCGGATGTGATGCGTGCCTATGGGGACGGGTTGGCAGCGGTGGCGGCGGCGGCGATCCGTCGGCAGACAGCCATACCCTATGCAGTGAGCATTCACACCACGGCGGACCCGACCATCCAGGCCCGCTACTCAGGCGCACGTGACAGGATCTGGCGGCGGCTCCTGCGACCGGCGGTGCACCAGGCGCTCCGGGATGCCGGGGCGATCATGGCTGTCTATGAACCCATCCGCGATTTCCTGCCAGCTGATGTGGCCGAGAAGACATTGGTGGTCCCGAACGTCGTCGGAATCCCGGCCCGGCCAGGTATCCAGGTGCATTGCGCGGGACCGTTGCGCGCTCTGTGGCTCGGCCGGCAAATGCCCGGCCGAGATCCGCGCGCGATCATCGCTGCGCTCGAGGTCACGCCGAACGTGACCCTCACGCTGATTGGGGACGGACCTCTCCTCGATTCCGCCCGGCGCGTGGCCAGCCCCTTCGGCGACCGGACACGCTTCATCCCTGTGATGGACAACCGGAACCTGTGTGCGTCGCTTGGAGAGTATGATGTGCTAGTGGTGAACAGCGGCTTTCGGGAAATCCCCAAATCCGTTATGGAAGCCTCGCTCGTTGGCCTGCCGGTGGTCGTGAATCGCTTGCCTGCGGTGGAGTCGCCGGAATATTCAGACCTGTCGGCGGTGTTCGTGGACGGGAGCCCGGGCGGTTATGCGGCGGTGCTGCATGACCTAGAGGGCAATCCCGCCAAGCGCCGGCAACTCGCGCACGATACGCAAGATGCGGCGTGGCGGCTTTGGAATCCGTTCGATGTCGCCGCCCAGGCGGCGGACGTGTTGCGAGGGCTGACGCCCGATGCCGGCGAGAACGGCGCATGATTGAGGATGTTGGATGTCGGGACTGGTGATTTTCGGGACGCGTCCGGAGGCGATCAAGCTGGCACCGGTTGTGGCGAACCTCCGCGTGCGCAGCGGCGGAGGCGATATCGGTGTTGTTTGCACCGGCCAGCATGCCGAAATCATGATCCAGACGCTGAACGCTCTCGATCTCGACGTGGACGCGAACCTTAACCTGATGAAGCGCGAACAGACGCCGATGGAGGTTGTCGAACGAATCATTGCCAACCTGACGGAACGTTACGCCAGCGCGCGGCCGGACTGGGTGCTTGTACAGGGTGATACCGCAACGGCGTTCGCTGGTGCCGTGTTCGGATACCTGGGTGAGAGTAAGGTCGTGCATCTGGAGGCGGGGCTGCGGACCCACGATATTCACGAGCCTTGGCCGGAGGAGGGTTTCCGCCAGGAGATCGCGCGGCTTGCGAGCCTGCACCTGGCCCCCTATCCGTGTGCGCGGGACAACCTGATCGCCGAGGGTATCGATGCGGAGCGTATTCAGGTCATCGGCAACACCGGCCTCGACAGCCAGGACGCGATGCTGTCCCGGGCTGAATCCAACGATGAGTCCTGGTTGCCTGACGGAGCGTTCCTCCTCGTTACCCTGCACCGGCGCGAGAATATCGGCGCGCGCCTCGAGGCCACCTGTCGCCGGTTGATAGAAGTCCTGGATCGATATCCGGATTTGAAGATTCTCTGGCCAGTCCACCCCAATCCGAAGGTGCGCGGCACGGTCTTCCAGTTTTTCGGCGACCGGAGGGATCGGGTCACCCTGGTTGAACCCCTCGACTATCCGAAGTTCCTGCGGGCACAGCAGGCGGCTCATCTCGTGATTTCGGATTCCGGGGGTGTCCAGGAGGAGGCGGCATCTCTCGGTACGCGGGTGGCAATCGTGCGCGAGAAGACCGAGCGTCCCGATGCGGTTGCGCTGGATTTGACTCGGATCGTCGGGGCAGACGCAAGCGGACTGCTCGAGACCGTCGATGCGTTCGACGTGTTCCCGGTCGATCCGGAATCTGTAGCGGCGTGGAGGGCCCTCCAGGGCGACGGCCAGGCGGGCGTGAGGGCCGCTGCGGTTATCGCGGCGCGGATCGCCGACGATCAGGCGGTGCGCCAGCGGGCCTGAAGTCGCGCGGCAAGAAAGTTCACAAGCAGGTAGACCAGCAGGAACACGCCGGCCAGTAGCCAGGGGTTGGCCAAAGCTGGCTTGCCTGAAAATCCTGCCAGAACAACAGAGGCGATCCCGGCGGCGACGCCCATCGCAGCGCGAGCGGTCACCAGGGGCGGGAGAAGTTGCGTCCCGGCGCCCAGCCTACCCGCCGCGAACATGATCGACAGTGCGAAGCCCAGCCGCGCGGCAGCGACGGCCGACGCGGCGCCGGGCAAATCGTATGCTGGTAGAAGAATCGTGATCCCGGCGACTGCGGCGGCGCCCCAGGCCAACGACCCCCACATCAGGAATACCGCACGTCCTCTGATATAGAGGAAATACTCCCACGGTGTGGCAGCCTGGTTCACGAACACCGCGAGGACAAGGATGCCGACGGTTACGGACGCCACCTGGTATCCCGGCCCGAGCGCCAGCGTCAGAATCTGTGGGCCGAGCAGTGCGAGGATCACGGCGAGCGGCGCTCCCCAGGCAATGAAATTGCCAAACAAGCGGCGGGTTGCCGCGACCGCACCTTGGACGGAGTTGCGCGACATGGCCTTGGCCATGCGAGGATAGAGCAGCCACCAGTAAGGGGCGCCCCAGGAGGAGAGAATGGCAATCAATGTTTGTGCCGCAATGTAGCGACCGGCCATGTCGGCGCCCGCGAGGCTGCCGACAAGCACACGATCTGCGAGCCCCATGAGCGCCTCGCCCAGGCCAGCGATCATGAAGGGAATACCAAGCGCCAGTGCGGCGCGGATACCGCGCGGGGGCAACAACGCAAAACCGGCGGCGCGAAGTTCGTGTGCGCGGACCAAATCGAACCCGGCCAGCAGGAAGAAGAGGAGCTTCAATGTTGCGATTGCCGTGACGGCCCCGACGGGATTCAGGTGCCCAGTCAGGAACAGTCCGATCATCGCCAACAGTGAGAGTGCGGCCTCCGCGATTTGCAGGCCGGTGGTGGCGCGGACGCGCTGCCGGGCGCGCAACGCTTCGTAGATCAAGGATTGCCAGGCGGCGACGGGCAGCAGGACCGCTGCCGCTCGCACCAGCGCTGTTGCATCGGGGTGGTCCGAGAAATGGGCTGCGACGTTGGCCGCCGACAGCCACATGACGGCGGCAAGCGGGAGCGTCAGCGCCGATGCAATGGCGAGGGCCGTGGTTACCGGCGCGGCAATAGCGGCGGCGTCGCGGGCGCCGGCTATCTGGCGCACGATCGCGAATCCGAGCCCGAGGAGCATGACGGGCACGAGCACGGCGACCAGGGCCATGGTCTGGGCGTAAGCGCCGAACCCCTCGGCGGCCATCCAGCGTGCGAGCAAAAATGCCATCACCAGCGCGGAACCCTTGCTCGCACCCTCGGCGGCAAAACGCAGCGCGAGGTCGCCGTCGATCCGATGCCGACCGATCATCATGTCAGCCGGCCCCGGGTTCAGGCTTCTGAGAGACCATGTACCAACGCTCGGCGAGGCCCGGTAGCCGTTTCGAGACCCGGGCGTCCCATCCTGGTCGTGTCTCGGTGCCCCGAACCAACCGGACGAGGCCCGGCACTTTCTCTAGGCCGGGAAAAAGCAGAGCTTGGGACAGGACGCCATGTGCCTCCGAACTGACAATACGGAGCCCATTGTCCGTGATCATGCGCTGCGTATCGTTCGCGCGCTGGCCGAAGACACCCGCAAACCCCAGGCGTCGATAGTGACGCCGCCAATACCGGATAGCCAGCGAACGGGCGCCGGCCACATCGACAATCAGGATGCCACCCGGCCGCAAGGCCTGCGCCATTTCTGTGATCGCGCGCTCCTGTTGGGCCGGCGTAAGCAGCAGGAGTGTCGAGAAGCAATAAATCAGGTTGAAGCTTGCGTCCGTGAACGGAAGTTCGGGCAGGGCGGCGACGCACGGAACCGGCGTGTTCTCAAGGCCGCGCGCTTGGCCTTGATGCCGGAGACGTTCCAGCATCGCCGCGCTCGGATCGACCGCGACGACGGTGACCCGGCGCACCGCGAGTTCGAGCGCGTGTCTTCCAGACGCAGCACCGATATCCGCAGCCAGGCCCTGCACGGGCGCATGGGCTTCGATGAGCGCCCACTTTCGCGCCTGTATGAAGTCTGTGCCGAAGCTAACGGGATAGCTATCCGCCTCACGGTCGAAATGGCCGATGAGGTCGTTCACGCATGACCCCGTGCGGCACGAACGGACCTTAGAAGTTCGAGGATCGCGGCGGTCATGGGCCGCGGGGTCAGCACGCCGCGATGGTAGGGCGCGAGCGCGCCCCCGAAGCCCTTTTTGAAATCGCTGATCCGACGCAGTTTACCGTCCTGCGCGCCCGGGAAAGCTTCCCCGCACTCGTAGTTTAGGAGGCCGTTTGCAGCGAACGAGCGAATCGCGTGCCACTGCACAAGATCGTTTGCGCCGCTATGCAGTGCCTCTGAGTCACTCGCCACGACCCAGTATAATGACGCTTGTTTGTACACGGCGAAGATATGGATGGCGATCACCCGGCCGTCAGGTGCGATCGCACAGAAGCCCGACGCAAGTCCTTGCGGGATGAAGTCTCCGAAGATCTTCTCAAAGTAGGCCTCGGGCTTTGCTGGAAGCTCGTTGCGTGCGGATGCCGCCCGGTGAAGCCTCAGGAAATCGCCGAGATCACCGCGAGCAACGTCCCGGACCGTGACGCCGCCGCGCTTGGCCTTGTTCACGGTCTTGCGCACTCGATATTCCAGATTGCGCCAGAGCGTATCCTCGTCTCGGTCAGCGAGGCTCAGGACCCAGCTCTGGGTCGAGGCCTCGCGGCACCCCAGCATCGCCAGCGGATTTACGCCGTTGCCCGAGAGTTGAGCGGGCGCCAGCGGCGCCATAGCAAGCTCGACACGATAAGCGCCTTCACGTGCGGCCATGGTGGAAAGGCCCTCGCGTAACGCTTTCTCGACACGGGTGCGTTGGCGCTGAGAGAGACCGGGTGCGTAGGCCGGGCCGCCGGTGGATTCCAAGATCGTGCCGAGTTGCCGGACCGGCCGGCGCCCTAGAACGCGGCGCAGTGGGACAAGGGCGGCCGGTTCGCTTGCGGAGGCGTCCATGAGCGCGAAACTGCAATCGCGCGTATCTGCCCAAGTCGCATATGCGTCGATCGCTTCCCAGCGATGCCAGATCCATGCCTCAGGAAACGCGTCCGCGCATCGGTTCCAGCTTGTAGGCCCGACATCTGTGCGCGCTATGAGCTTTAAGGTTGAGTTCAAGATTACCCTCTCGGGTAGATACTTACTCGGTTGCTCGCGATGTCGACAACCTGGCGCCAGCACCGAGAAGATAGACGAAAATGAAATGCGCCCAGTGGTAACGGAAGACGGAACTGTCGACGACTTGGTGCACGAAGAGCCCCATCAATATGGCGACGATGGCGATAACGGGCGGCGGCATGGACGAGCTATGTCGGGTTACGGCGAAAACTGGCGCAAGCCAGGCGATAAGGACCAAAATAAGCCCAATGATTCCGATCTCGATCAGCACTGATAGCGTAACGGAATAAGCGGATGTTTGCAGGCCACGGGGGTGATAGCTCGCCTCCTCGGTCAGTCCGAAACCCCGGCCTATTGCCCAAGACTCCCTGATGGTTTCTATCGCGATATGCCATGCATCTGAACGTTCGCGCAGTTCCAATACTTCCGTATGCGGCAGACTGGCAATCTGATTAGCAATCTTCCATGCTTCGTACTGCTGGCCCGATTCCACGGCTTCCGCGTACTTTTCGCTTAATTCCTTGGATTCTGTGGGACTTGATTGCGGTTCGGGGCTGTTTGACCAGGTAAAGAAATAGAGTGCGAATGTTAGGGCACAGATCAGGAAAACCGAAAGCCGTGCGATTCGGGGGTAGCCAGAACGTAGGACGAGAACAAAAAACAAGCCGGCCGCGACCATCGCAAATGACGCTCGTGAGCCCGAGAGCAACAGCAGGAAAACGATAAGTCCAGCAACCAGCGCAAACCCGACACCCTTTCGTTCGCGCAACGGCTGCGCCAATGCAGCCAGCGCTATTGTGGCGATGCCGGCAAATAGGCTCATGCTGTTGGGATTAGATGTCAGGCCGGAATAGCGCGGGATATAGAAACCGATCTGATACTGCCGTCCGCCCTCGGCGACGCCTAACTTCCAACCATTTAAGTCGAGCAGAAAGTAGCGCAGCGCATTCTCGGGGATCGTTGTGTCCCAGAAGGCGATCACGATGCCGGAAAACAGCCCCGAAGCGAGGACGATGGCTATCACAAGCGCGATCACCCAGCGGAATGTCTGATGAGGTCTTGGATCCGCGGCGGCGAGCACGCATATCGCGAGGCCCGGTGCAAAGACTATGAACCAGCGCCGAAGCGCGGTAGTGGAATCTTCGGCCCAGAAAAGGCTCGCCGCGGCCCATGCCGCCACCAGAACCAATGGCATGACGGCGCGTAAATTTGTCCTCAGGTGAGCACGCAGCAATACGGCGCCAACGGCCGCTCCCAAGATCTGCAGACCGAGCACAATCACGGGCGGTGGGGCCACGAATCCGTCGGCAT
>JAYPRP010000044.1:0-19523 GCA_038132575.1 Rhodospirillaceae bacterium | reverse complement strand
CGCGTCGCGCATGGTCTTGCCGACCGTGACCGGCCCGTGGTTTCGCATCAGGAGCGTGTGCCCCTCGCCGAGCGCCGCGGCGACCGCGGCGCGCTCGTCGAGATTCTCGGTGATGCCCTGGTAGTCGTGGTAGCCGACATTGCCCCAGAACTGCATGGCGGCCTGCACCAGCGGCAGGAGCCCGTCCGGCTGGTTGGCGACCGCGACGCATTCGGGGATGTGGGTGTGATAGGCGGCGTTGATGTCCGGTCGCGCGCGCATCAGCCCGCCGTGGAGCGTGAAGCCCGGCTTGTTCACATGCATGGACTCGTCCACGTCGTCGTTCCGCGAATCCACCTTCACAAGGTTCGACGCCGTGACCTCGTCGTAGAGCAGTTCATGGGCCTTGATCAGGAAGAAGTCCGGCTCCCCGGGCACCCGCATGGAGACATGATTGTAGATGCTGTCGGCCCAGCCATAGAGATCCGCCAGCCGGTAGGCCGCGGCCAGATCGACGCGCGCCTGCCACTCTTCCGGGCTCACCTGGTCCCGCACCGACGGGACATCCCGCAACTGCACAACGTTCGAGCTCATTTCCCATCCTTCCTTTTCGACCACCCCTTCGAGACGCCCGCTGCGCGGGCTCCTCAGGGTGAGGATTATTCCGTCCGCCTCATGCTGAGGAGCGCATTGCAAATGCGCGTCTCGAAGCATGGGAGGTCAAGCTTCACACCCGGACCATCTTGCCCGGGTTCATGATGTTGTCGGGGTCGTAGGCGCGCTTGAGGGTGCGCATGAGGTCGACCGCGTCCTCGCCATGCTCAAGCGGCAGATAATCCATCTTGCCGACGCCGATGCCATGCTCCCCGGTGCAGGTGCCGCCCATGGCGATGGCACGCTCGACGATCCGACGGTTGCATTCCTTCACCCGACGCACCTCGTCTTCGTCGTCCGGGTCGAGCATGAACAGCACGTGAAAATTCCCGTCGCCAACATGGCCGACGATGGGACACTGGAAGCCCGAGCCGCGGGTGTCCTGCTCGGTCGCGAGGATGCACTCGGCGAGGCGCGAGATCGGCACACAGACGTCGGTGGACATGCCAAGCTTGGTGGGTTCAAGAGCGATCCCGGCATAGTACGCATCGTGGCGCGCCTGCCACAGCCGGTTGCGCTCTTCCGTATCGGCCGTCCACTGGAAGGCGGAACCGCCGAACTCGTCGGCGATCTCGCGCACCAGCTGCGCCTGCTCCTCGACCCCCGCCTCGGTGCCGTGGAACTCGTAGAACAGGGTCGGCTTCGCCTCGTAGCCCTTGAGATCGGAATAGTCGATCGAGCACTGCATCATCAGCGTGTCGAGCAGTTCGATGCGCGCGATGGGCACCCCGGCCTGGATGGTCAGGATGACGCTGTTTACCGCGTCCTCGAGCGACGGGTACTGGCAGACGGCCGATGCGATCTTCTCCGGGATACCATAGAGCTTGAGATGGACCTCGGTGATGACGCCGAGCGTGCCCTCGGAGCCGATGAAGATGCGCGTCAGGTCGTAGCCTGCGGAGGACTTCTTGGCCCGGCCGCCGGTCCGAATGATCTTGCCGTCGGCCGTCACCACCGTCAGGCCGAGTACGTTTTCCTTCATCGTGCCGTAGCGCACCGCGTTGGTGCCGCTCGCCCGCGTCGCGGCCATGCCGCCCAGCGAGGCATCCGCGCCGGGGTCGATGGGAAAGAACATGCCCGTGTCGCGCAGATACTCGTTCACCTGCTTTCGCGTAACCCCCGCCTGGACCCGGCAGTCCATGTCCTCCGGGTGAACCTCCAGGACGTTGTTCATCTGCATCAGGTCGATGGTGATGCCGCCATGGGGTGCGGTGACATGACCCTCGAGCGAGGTGCCCGTGCCGAACGGGATGACCGGGACCTTGTGGGCGGCGCAGATCTTCACGATCTCGGCCACCTCCTCGGTCGTGTGCGGGAAGCAGACGGCGTCGGACGGAACCGGCTTGAAATAGTCCTCGCCCCGGCCATGATGCTCGCGCACGGCCATGGACGTGCTCACCCGGTCGCCGAGCAGCGCCTCGAGGACCGCCAGCACCTCGGAACCCGCGTCATTCGCGGCGATCACCTGTTCACTCATGCTACGCGTTCCACCCGTCGTTCGATTGGCGATATCATATCATCACGTCCAATCGCGGCCTAGCGTGCCCCGGGAGATCGAAGAATGAACAAAGCCCTCGAAGGCATCACTGTCATCAGCATCGAGCAGGCGGTCGCCGCACCCTACGCGTCGTCCCGACTCGCGGACGCGGGCGCCCGGGTCATCAAGGTCGAGCGACCGGACGGCGACTTCGCCCGTACCTACGACCGCGCCGCGCTGGGCCAGAGCGCCTACTTCGTCTGGCTGAACCGGGGCAAGCAGTCGGTCGCGCTCGACTTCAAGCAGCCGGCGGACCAGGCGCTGCTCGAGCGCATGATCGCCGGCGCCGACGTGTTCATCCAGAACCTCGCGCCGGGCGCAGCCGCGCGCGCCGGATTCGGATCGGCCG
Source organism: Rhodospirillaceae bacterium (assembly GCA_038132575.1). GTDB lineage: Bacteria > Pseudomonadota > Alphaproteobacteria > UBA6615 > UBA6615 > UBA8079. The sequence continues at coordinate 17,004 of JAYPRP010000044.1, read as the reverse complement.
AGCTCCGCCGGAAGCATCCCCGCCTGATCACCTGCGACATTTCCGGATATGGCGACGATGGCCCCTACCGGGATATGCGCGCCTATGACCTTTTGGTGCAGGCCGAGAGCGGGCTGTGCGAGGTGACGGGCACGCCCGACGGCCCGGGCCGGGTCGGCGTGTCGGTCTGCGACATCGCCTGCGGCATGGCCTCCCACGCCGCGATCCTGGAAGCGCTCTATCACCGCGAGCGCACCGGCGAAGGCCGGACGATCGCGGCGTCGCTCTTCGCCGGGATGGCCGACTGGATGAACGTCCCCTATCTGCAGGCGGTCTATGGCGGCAGCGCGCCCAAGCGCGCAGGCCTGCATCACCCCTCGATTGCGCCCTACGGCGCGTATCGCACGGGCGACGGCAAACAGGTCGTGATCGCGATCCAGAACCAGCGCGAGTGGCGACGCCTGTGCGACGCGGTGCTGCGGCTACCCGACCTCGCCGACCACCCGGACTTCCACGAGAACGTCGCCCGCGTGGACAACCGACCTGCGCTCGATAGCCGGATCGACGGGGTCTTCAGCACCCTCGACCGGGATGAGATCGTACGCCGCCTGCTGGACGCGAAGATCGCCCACGGCGCGGTCAACGACGTGGCGGACTTCGCAGCCCACCCTCAGCTTCAGAAGGTCGAGATCGAGACCCCGGGAGGCACGGTCGCATTAATCGCGCCGCCGGCGCGCATCGACGGCGCGGATCCGCTACTAGGCGCTGTGCCTGCGCTCGACGCGAACGGTGCCGCGATCCGCGCGGAGTTCGCCGGTTAGGAGTTAGTCCAGCGTCGGGTCGAGCACGACCTTGCCGGTGCCCTCACGCGATTCCACCCGGCGGTGGGCGTCGGCCGCCGCGCTGAGCGGCATCACCTGGTCGATCAGCACCTTCACCCCGCCCTCTCCCGCGCGCACGAAGGCATCTTCCAGCCCGCCCGGCGCCTCGCGGGGCTCACCCACGATGTGCAGCATGTAAAGATACAGGCGCCGCACGCTCAGGGGCACGTCCGCCGTGCCCGATGCATTGCCGGCCGTCACCAGGGTCGCACCACGCGCCATGGAGTGGATGACCTGGTTGAAGGTCGTCGGATCGGCGACGCTGTCGCACACGCCCGTCACGCCCTGGCCGTCCGTCAGCTTGAGGATTTCTTCGGTCAGGTCCTGGGTCCGGTAATTGATGCTGTGGTCCGCGCCCAGGCCGAGGGTCGCCTCGACCCGGTCGTCCGAGCCAGCCGCGGCGATCACCGTCGCGCCGGCCCATTTCGCGACCTGGATGCAGGCCGCGCCGAGGCCGCCGGTGGCGCCCATCACGAGCACGGTATCGTCCTCCTTCACCTTGAGGACATTCTCGACCTGGTTGACCGCGGTGCCGAGATGGCGGCCGATCACGGTTGCCTCGTGGAAGGTCAGGTTGTCCGGGATCGGCACAGTGCGCGACGCCATCGTCCGGACATACTGGGCATTGCCGCCCCAGATCGTCACACCGAGGAAATCCACCGGCCCGAGGCCTGGGATCGCCATGTAGGGGTCCGGGCGGCTAGTCGGCACGAAGATCGAGCAAAACACACGGTCACCCACCTTCCGATCGGTCACGTTCTCGCCCACCTCGACGATCACACCGGAGGGATCGACCCCGAGGATATGGGGAAGTTCCGGGGTGTAGGCATAGGTATTCTCGCGCAGATAGAGATCGAAGGTCCGGTTGATGGACACCGCGTTCACCTCGACCAGGACATCGTCCGGCCCGACCTTCGGCGTGTCGATCTCCTCGTAGGAGAGCGCCTCCGGCCCTCCGAACGCCTTCATCACAACCGCTTTCATCGTATTCTCCCGTTTGCTCCGAGGCCGTCAGGCGACCTTCTCTTCGACGCCGCTCTCGGCGGACTTGATGATGGCTTCCAGCACCGCCACCACGTGAATGATCTCCTCGCGCGTCACCGGATAGGCTTCGTGGCCCATCGCCGCCGCCCCGAACGCGTCCAGCTCGGCCGTCAGCGCGTCCGTGTCGCGCCCGAAGTCATAGCTGAACTGTTCCGGCTCGCCGCCCTCGCGCGGCGCGAACTCGAGGCTGTCATACATGCGCCCGATCATGCGCGCGGTGGCGTCCCGGCCATGGATGGCCGCATGGAAGTCCGGCCGTGCCGCGACCATCACGGCCAGATAGCCGGTCATGCCGCTGGTGAACTTGAGAAGCACCGAGGTGGTGTCGTCGATATCTGCCTCGGCCGCCCGGTGCACAGCCTGGGCCGTCACGCTCTCGACCGTGCCGAACAGGTCGACCATGTTGTCGATCAGGTGAACCCCCATCGGCGTCATGCCGCCGGCCGGCCACTCGGAGCGCTGGAAGCGCCAGCTGTCCTGGGGCATCACGATCGCCGCCGGTCCCGTTTCGGTCATCTCCACATGCAGAAGCGTCCCGAAGGCGCCGTCGGCAATCTTGCGGCGCAGCTCCGCCATCGAGGGCACGAAACGCCGGTTGTGACCCACGACGGCCGTCACGCCCGCAGCGTCGGCGGCATCGAGCACGCGCTCGGCATCTGCCTTGGTCAGGGTGAAGGGCTTCTCGCTCAGGACATGCTTGCCGGCTTCGATCGCCGTCAGCATCTGCTCCACATGCAGCGTGTGCGGCGTGGCCAGCACGACCGCGTCGAGATCGGCTTCCTCCAGCATGGCTTCCAGGCCTGTGTGGAGCGTCATCCCCTTCTCGTCCGCGAACTCGGCCACCTTGTCCGGGTTACGGACCGCGCCGGCGACGAACTCGATATTCTCGGCCGCGCCCGATGCGTTGACCAGGTTCTGGCCCCACCAGCCGACGCCGACGATTCCTGCTGCGAGCATATGCGCCCTCCTCCGTTCGGGTTCAGCCGACCTTCTGCGGGGTCCCGCTTTCAGCCGACTTGACGATCGCCTCAAGGACGGCGATGCCGTGAATCACATCCGCGTCGGGGACGGGATACGCGTCACCGCCCGAACAGGCCACGGCAAACGTCTCAAGCTCGGCATTCGCCATGTCGAAGCCGGAGAAGTCCCTGGTGACGGTCTTGTTTTCACCCGTGGCGCCCGTGATCGGCCCGTCGCCGTTGGGCACGAACTCGAAGGACGACAGGTCCGGCTTGCGGATCTCGAACGATCCGCCGAGCCCGTAGGCCTGGACCCGGAAGCTCGGCGCGGTGGCCAGCATGTTGCCCATGTAGCCGGACATGCCGTTCTTGAACATGAACAGGATCGACGACGTGTCGTCGGTGTCGTTCGGCACTGCGCGGCGGAACGACTTGCAGTAGACCTCGTCGATCTCGCCGAACAAATTGATGTAGGCGTCGATGACGTGGACTCCCATGGGCGTGAGCCCGCCGACGGGAGTCTCGTTCTTGTCGGCACGCCATGCATCTGCCGCGAGAAACATGCCGTTGGGCGCGCACATGGTGCCCTCGACATGCATCAGCGGGTCGAGCGTACCGTCGGCGATGAGCTTCTTTGCCTCGGCAATCGCGGGATGGAAGCGGCGGTTGAACCCGACCGCGCAGACAACCCCGGCGTCACGGCAGGCCGCGATCGCCGCCTCGGCGTCGGCCTTGGTGAGCGTGATCGGCTTCTCGACGAACACATGCTTGCCGGCCGCGGCCGCGGCCTCGATCTGTTCGCGGTGCTTCGAATGCGGCGTGGCCAGCACTACCGCGTCGAGGTCTTCGAGGGCGAGCAGCTCCTCGTAGGAATCGACGAGGTCGAAACCCTGTTCGCCCGCATACTCCTCGGCCTTCGCGCGCGTACGCGTCGCGCCATGCGAGAAGCGGATGTTATCCGACTTGCCCTGTACCGAACCGACAAGAACTTTGCCCCACCAACCGAGGCCCACAATTCCGGCGTTGATCATGTAAATCCCCCTGATCGGCGCCCCAGTTCACATGCGCGGGCGCATCGCCGGACAATATTAGGCGCTGGCCGGGGGCTTGTCTGCTTGCGAAGCCGCTTTTTCCACGCGCGTGCGCCTCGGGATGGGGGACATCGGTAGGCGCCCCCCCGGCCACTCGCTATACTTTTCCCGACTGGCGGGGATACGGATATCGCCGTCGCAATAATTTCGGGGAGATAGAATCATGGCATTGCGCGTCGGCGTCGTCGGACTGGGGATCATGGGGGGTGCGTTCGCGGCGAACCTCCTCAAGGGCGGCTTTCAGGTCACGGGCTACGACCCGGTCAAATCCAAGATGAACGCGCTGGTAAAGGCCGGTGGCAAGGCGGGCAAGAGCCCGGCCGACGTGGCCCGCAAGTCGGACGTGGTGCTAACCTCCCTCACCTCCGCCGCAATTCTCGACGCGGTCGTCTCCGGCAAGGACGGCATCGCCGCCGGCGCGCACAAGGGGCTTGTCGTTCTGGAGACCTCGACCCTCGGGATCGAGGACAAGGAGCGCTCCCGCGCCGCGCTTGCCAAGAAGGGCGCGAGCCTGATGGACAGCCCCGTCTCGGGCGCGGGCCAGCAGGCCGCCACCGGCGAGATCACCATCATGGTCTCGGGCGCCAAGAAGGACTTCAACACGGTGAAGCCGATCCTGCCGGCCTTCACCATGATCCAGTATCACGTGGGGCCGTTCGGCGACGGCATGAAGCTCAAGATGCTGATCAACATGCTCATCAGCGTTCACGGCGCGGCGTTCGCCGAGGCGATCACGCTGGCGCGCGCGTCCGGCGTCGATCTCGACGTCTTCGGCGAGGCACTGACCCGCTCGGCCGGCAACTCGCGGGTGATCGAATATCGCGGGCCGCTCATGCTCGCGGACGAGTATGCGGACCCGAACGTGAAGACCGCCGACCTGACGGTCATGATCAAGGACAATAACCTGATCGAGGACTACGCTAAGTCGAACAACGCGCCCGTGCCCGTCTTCCAGGCGAGCATGTTCAGCGCCTACGCCGCCCTCGCCCAGGGCTACGGCCAGGAAGACCCGGGTGTGGTGACGCGGGTTTACGAACAGATGGCCGGCATCCCGCGCAAGAAGCGCGCGGCCCGCAAGAAGAAGTAATGGCGCTCACCGCCGGGGTCGTCGGCCTCGGGAACATCGGCGGCGGGGTCGCGCGGAATCTCGCCGCCGCCGGCCATCGGGTCGTCGGCTACGACATCAACGCCGAACGGATCGCGGCCGCCGGTGTCGAGGCCGGGGCAGATGCCGCAGATGTGGCCACGCGCACGGACATCATCGTGCTCGCGGTCGCGACGCTGACCGCCTGGCGCGCCACCCTCGCCGCTATTTCCGCCAGCGGGCGACGCGGGCTCATCGTGGCCGATCTCTGCACCTTTCCCATCGAGGAGAAGCAGGGCGCACACGAGGAACTGGCCCGCGCCGGGATCGAACTGCTCGACTGCCCGGTCAGCGGCGCCCGACCCCAGGCCGAGGCCGGCGAGCTCGCCATGCTCGTGAGCGGCAACGCGGACGGGTTCGCCCGCGCCCGGCCCGCGCTCGAGAGCTTCTGCAGCAGCGTGATCCATGTGGGAGACTTCGGCGAGAGCGCCCGCATCAAGTACATCCTCAACCTGATGATCTCGATCCACAACATGGCCGCCGCCGAGGCGTTCCTGCTCGCGCAGAAGGCCGGCGTGGATCTGCAGGCCATGGCGGACGCCGTGATGCAGAGCGCCGCTGCCTCCAAGGTGTTTGAAATTCGCGCCGACAAGTGGGTCTCGGGCGACTATGACGATCCGACGGCCGAGCTTGCGATCCAGCTCAAGGACAAGGATGTCATCCGCGAGTTCGCCGCGGCCCATGACTGCCCGACGCCGATGTTCGACGCGGCCATGCCCTACTACATCGCCGCCGGCTCCCAGGGTTGGAAGGAGAAGGACGCGGCCTCGATCCTGGCAGTGCTGGAAGCGATGGCGGGAATTCCGAGGACGCCGCCCGGAGGCGGCTAGCCACCGCCTACTTCGTCAGCGCGGCGTGCATCACCCGGAGGAAGCGCTCGGGGTTGAGGAAGCCCCCGCCCCACTGGGCGTCGAACTCCTTCGTCGGCGCCGCGGTGACGATTTCCTCCACGGACTTGCCGTCGGCGATCAGCGGGCTGATGGCATCGCGCGCCTTCGTCAGCATGTCGCGATACGCGATCAGGTCGTCGCGGTTCGCGATCGGCCCATGGCCAGGGATGATGACCGTCTCCGCATCGGCCAGCTCGAGCACCAGGTCAATCGAGCGGAACACGCCTTCGATCGAGCCGCCCGAACGGGAATCGATGAACGGGTAGAAGCCGTTGAAGAAGGTGTCGCCCATGTGGATGACGTCCGCCTCCTGGAAATGGATCATCGCGTCGCCGTCGGTGTGGGCGTTGGCGGTGTGAAACACACGCACGGTCTGGCCGTTCATGTGGAACGTCGTCGTGTCGTTGAAGGTCACGACCGGCAGCGCATCGGCAGGCGCGTCGCCCGCCAGCAGCCGCGCGCGCACATTGTCATGGGCGAAGATCAGCACCCCGGCGTTGCCCAGATTCTCGTTGCCGCCGGTGTAGTCGCGATGGAAATACGTGTTGACCAGGAAGCGCACCGGCTGGTCGGTCACCGTCTTGACCTGGCCGAGGATCGCCTCGGTTGCCGGGGCGAACTGGTCGTCGATCATGAAGACCCCGTCTTCACCGACCGAGACGCCGATGTTGCCGCCGCGGCCCATGATCACGTGGATGCCGTCCTTGATGGCCGATATTTCCTGTGCAGACGCGACATTCGGCATGGCCGTTGCGGCCAGCGCGGCGGCGCCCAGGAACGCCAGTTTGAGGCTGTTGCGCATGATCGTTTCCCGCGGGTTCGAACCTGTCCGAAAAACTAGCGCCGGCTTGCCCGTCCGACAATCGACGAACCCCTCACATCATCGTCATGAGACCCGGTCCGGCCTTTTGACCGGCGAGCCCACCGGGCCTATGATTTCGGCAACTCCAAGGGGGACAATATGACCGTCAAGTATCACCTGATCAGCTCGTTCACCTGACCATGGGTCCAGCGCGCCGTGATCCTTTTGCGCGCCAAGGATGTCAGGTTCGACGTTACCTATATCAATCTCCGTGAGAAACCGGACTGGTTCCTCGAGATTTCGCCCCACGGCAAGGTTCCCGTCCTCAAGGTCGGTGAAGAGATTCTGTTCGAGTCCAACGCGATCGCCGAGTATCTCGACGAGATGGTCGAACCGCGCCTACACCCGGAAGACCCGATCGCGCGCGCCAAGAACCGCGCCTGGACGGACTTCACCGGGACGTTCGCCGGAGCTCTCAGCAAGATTCACTATGCCGAGACGAAGGAAGACATGGAGGCCGCCGTCGCGGCCGCGCCGGAAGTGCTCGCCAAGGTCGAGGGGGCGCTCGCCGCACGCGGTAATGACGGTCCCTACTTCAATGGACCCAAGCTGTCGCTGGTGGACGCGGCCTATGCGCCTTTCCTCCAGCGCTACCTGCTGATCGATGCGGAACTGAAGAACGACGTGCTCAGGGACTTCCCGCTCGTCCGCGCCTGGGCCGAGGCCCTCATGGCCGACGACCGGGTGACCGGCGCGGTGCCCGACAACTTCGAGGAGGAGTTCATCGGCAACCTGCACCGGCGCGAGCTCTATGCGCGGGCGTTCTTCGAGAATACCCTCGCGGCCGAGTAGCGGTGGCCGAGGCGGACAATCCCGGCGGCTATCGCCCCGGCGATCCGCGCTACGGGCTGTCGGGCCAGGCGCTCCAGGAGTACTACCTGGCGCAACCGCCCCAGTGGTTCATCAAGTCCATGTACCGGCCGGGCGCGGTCGAGAAGCGCGAGGCGGCGATGGCCGAGCATCTCGCCCATGCCCGCGCCCATCTCGAGCAGTTCCACTTCGCCGGGCCGCTGATCACCGATGACAGCACGGCACCGATCGGCACCATGTGCATCATCGAGATGCCCGACCGCAAAGCCGCGGCGGCCTTCGCTGCGGGCGACGGGTACGCGAAGGCCGGGATGCTGGAGCCACCGCAGATCATCCGGTTCGTGTCCAGCAAGCGCCTCAAGCAGCACGACCGGGAACCCGATCCCGACCAGCAGCTGTTCGTGTGCGAATGCATCGACGGTCCCGACGCGGCAACGCTGCGGCCCACGGTCGCGGCCGAGCATCACGCCTACCAGGGTTCGATCATCGACCGGTACCTCGCCCACGGCCCCCTACGCACCGACGACGGCAAGGGTCTCGTCGGCAGCCTGTTCCTGATCGAGGCGCCCGACCGGGCCGCGGCAGAGAAAATCGTCGCCGACGAGCCCATGACCGGTGCGGGGGTCTTCTCCGAGGTGCGGATCACCCGCTGGCGTCTCGGGAAATCGATCTCGCCGTAGAACCATGGCGCAGCGAATCGCGATCCTAGGTTCCGGCGCCAACGGCAGCGCCATCGGCGCCGATCTCACGAATGCCGGGCTCGACGTGAAGCTGATCGACCAGTGGCCGGCCCATATAGAGACCATGCGCACCAACGGGCTCACCGTAGAGATGCCCGAGGAAACGGTGACCACACGCGTCGATGCATACCACCTGTGCGACATCGCCACCTTCACCGAGCCCCTCGATGTCGTGCTGATGCTGTTCAAGGCCTACGACAGTCGCTGGGCCGCGGAACTCATCAAGCCCCACCTCGCCGACGGCGGGGTGCTCATCGGCGTGCAGAACGGTATGACCGCCGAGACCATCGCGGACGTGGTCGGCGTCGAGCGGACGCTGGGCTGCGTCATCGAGGTCGCGTCCGAGGTCTACGACCCCGGGCATGTCGTCCGCAACTCGCCGCCCGACGAAGGCTCATGGTTCGCGCTCGGTGCGCTCGACCCGTCGGCGGCGCGTCACATCGAAGCGATCGCGGAGATCATGGGGCACGCCGGCACAGTCGAGATCTCCGATGACATCCTCTCCGCCAAGTGGATGAAGCTTGTTTCCAACACGATGACCCTCGCCACCACCGCGCTCACGGGCCTCGCCCTCGACGAGGCCGAGCGCCTGCCCGGCATGCGCGAACTGATGCTCAAGGCGGGTGCGGAAGCACTCACCGCCGGCGCGGCGCGCGGCCACCCGGTGACGCCGATCTTCGGCCTCACGCCCGCGGAGATGGCAAACACCAACCAGCTCCTCGAGACGGTCCACGACAAGCTGATGTCCTTCACACGTCCCGGCACACGGACGACCGTTCTGGCCGACCACATCAAGGGCCGCCAGAGCGAGGCCGGCGACGTCAACGGCGCCGTGGTCGAGACACTCGGCGAGAGCGACGCACCGGCGAACGCGGCGATCCTCGAGGTCACGCGGCGGATCGAGCGTGGTGAACTTACCCCCGCGCCGGTGAATATTAACCTGGTTCGCGAACTGGTTGCGATCTAGCCCGTCACCCGAACGTCGTTCGTCCCTGCATCGCCAGATGACCGTCGCCGTTCGCGATCCAAACGTCGATTGCCGTATCGCCGTCTGCACGGCCACACACGGAGAACGTCTCGGTGTCGAGGACCGGCCGCACGCCGCGGAACTCGAAACCGGAAACCGGGCGATCTTCCCGCGCGTTGCCGGCAAGCGCGCACATGTAGGTCGCGAGCAACGGCCCGTGTACCACGAGCCCGCCATAGCCCTCGACGTCGCGCGCATAGGTCCGGTCGTAGTGGATTCGATGGCCGTTGAAGGTCAGGGCCGAGTAGCGGAACAGGAGCGTCGGGTCGGGCTCGACCGTCTCCGTCCAGTCCGCCTCGTCGGGCGCGGGCTCGCCGGGACGCGCCGACGCACCGGCATCGCCCGAATCCTCGCGATAGACGATGTCGTGCTCGTCCACGACGGCAAGCCCGTCACCACCGGAGATCTCGTGGCGCACGGTAACGAAGACCAGACGTCCGGTGCGGCCCTGCTTCTCCGCGATCCTGTCGATGGTGGAGACCCGCGTTGCCGGCTCGCCGAGCTTCAACATGCCCGGAAAAGTGACCCGGCTACCGGCCCACATGCGTCGGGCAGGACCGACCGGCGGCAGGAACGCACCCGACAGCGCCGGGTGTCCGTCGCGTCCGAGGTTCGAACGCGGCGCAACGTCCCAGAAATACAGCCAGTGCCAGAGCGGCGGCAGCGGGTCACCGGCCACCAGCGGCTTTACGCCGCCAAACACCGGGGAATCCACCGCGGCCTGCATGGCAACGCAGCGCTCCACGCCGATCACATCCGTACGGGTCTCGGTCCGGCCGACCCAGGCCTGCAAATCCTCGGACATATCGGCGGTGCTAGGCCTCGAGCCCTTCCATGAGCTCTTCCGGCGTGATCGGTAGCTTGATCTCCTTGCCGGTCTTGGCCGACAGGTCCATGGCCATGGTGAGCATCAGGTTGCGGTGCCCCTCGGCCGCCGTCGCGTGGGGCGTCGTCTTTTTGTTGTAGATACGCTGGAACCAGGTGTTGGTCTCCTCGCGCATGGGCCCCCAGAGCTCGCCGCCATGGGTGTCACCCGGCGGGAAGCTGGTCATGAACTCGACGCTGCGCCGGGCCTCGATGGTCAGCCCGTCGGGCTGGTAGGCCGGTCCCTGGGCGTGGTGATCCGAGGCAAAGACCACGTCACGATGGGTGTCCTCGATATCGACGATGCCCTCGGTACCGACGATGCCGATCTCGAGGCCGTAGACCGCGCCCGGCCAGACCTTGGGCAGTGCCCAGCAGATGTTCATCGAGAACATCGAGCCATCGGCCATGTGAAACAGGCCGAAGGTTGCGTCCTTCACGCCGATGTCCTCGTCCAGAATCTTGTCGGTCGACTTGGCGTAGACCGAGACTGGGTTCCCCGCCTCGCCCATGAGCCAGAAGGCCATGTCGAGGGAATGCGTACCCGAGACCACCATCGGCGACAGGAAGCGCCGATCCTGTGTCAGCCGGGTCTCGCCGGTGGGCGCCATGCGGTTCATGAAGGCGCGGACCACGGCGGCGGTGAAATCGCCGATCTGGCCGCTCTCGATACGCTCCTTGACCGCAAGGAAACGGCGCCGAAAACGTTGCGTGTAGCCGACGACGGCATCCACGCCCGCGGCCTCGATGGCGGCAAGTACCTGTGCCGATTCCCGCGCGTCGGTCGCAAGCGGCTTCTCGATGAACAGCATGTGCCCCTGATCGACCGCCGCGAGCGTCGGCTCCACATGGGCCCAGGTCGATGTCGCGATGATCACGGCATCCACCTCGGGCCGGGCGATCAGTTCTCGAAAGTCGTTGGTCGTGAAGTCCGCATCGATGTCCTCCGCGAGCTTGTTCATGACCTTTTCGTTGACGTCGCTCAGACCGATCCAGCCGATCCCCGGGAAATCCCGCGCAAGCTCGGCGCGCATCCGCCCCACGACACCACATCCAACGACCGCGAGGCCGAGCTGTTTCTTGTCTGCCATTTCGTAATCCTCAATGACTGGATTTGATAATCGACGAACCTAGAAGCTCGTCTTTCCGCCCTCCCGGGCCATGCTGTCCACGATCACCTTCGACACGAACTCCATCAACAGGTCCCGGTCGCTGGTCAGCGGCCGGCAACTTACGGTCGCCAGCCACACCACGCGGCCGGTCGAGAGATCGCGCAGCCCGACCTTGGCGTTGATCTCCTGCCCCACGCCGGACCGGCCACCTCGCCCGGGCTCGCCCCCGCGGATCGTGTTCCGCAACTCGGTTACGCCCAGTTCCGATCCCGGGTCCCGCGCGCTGCGGTTGTCGTTGGCGAACCGGTCCCGGCTCGTGCGTGGCACCAGCCCGAGGAAATTCGATTGGGATTCGAAACTGAAAACGAGCTGTCCGTCCTCAGCCGTGGCTCGCCCCGAACCGCGCAGCGCCGCGAGGAATATCTCGCGGAACTTCAGCGCTTCGTCGGTCCAGTCGAAAATATCCACCCAGTAGCGTGGGCCGCTCGGCACCGTGCCCAGCGTGAAGGTCGAGATCTCGCCTTCGCAGATCGGGATATCGAAACCAGGCTGCGCCTGGCGTTGTGCCCGTACTCCGTCATTGGCAGGCCACACGATGGGAGCGCCGCACAACAGCGCTGCTCCTGCCAGACCGATCTTGAGATTGCGCATGATTCCAGACCCGTTCGTTGCGCGCGCCGCAGGACATCCGAGGATGGTTCACCTTACAGGGAATTCGGCGCCCGCCCAATCAATCCGCGGGACGCGGGTCGACCGTGGATGCAGCGGGACCGGCCTTTCGTGGCGCGCGCGCCGCTTCCTTGCGCGCCAGTAGCGTGGTGCCGACCACGATCACGCCAGCGCCCGCCCAGGTCCAGGGAGTCGGAAACTCCGCAAACAGCACCAGGCTGATCAGGGCCGCCCAGACCATGCGGGTGAACATCGCGGGCTCGACCAGGCTCATGTCCGCCAGCTTGTAGGCCTGCACGAACAGAAGGTGCCCGATGGTGCCGAAGATCCCGATCAGCGCCATGAAGAAGAGCTGGTAGAGGGTCGGTGTCTGCCAGACGAAAAATGCCGGTACGAACATGATCGGGGTCATCAGGATCGTCATGTAGGCGACGATGGTCGTGGGGTTGTCATATCCGGTGAGGATTTTCGCGATCAGCTTCGAGAAGGAGACCGCAAAGGCCGAAAACAGGACGAACCAGACGCCCGAGCTGATATCCACAAAGCCCGGTCGGACGACGATCAGCCCGCCGAAGACCGCCAGTCCGATACCGAGCCAGCGCATCGGTCCCACATGCTCGCCCAGGAAAATCATGGCCAGGATGGCAACGAACACCGGCCCGATCAGGCTGACGGCGGTTGCATCGCCCACCGGCATGAGGCTGAGCGCCGTAAACCAGGACAGCATCGACGCCGCATTCAGGAAGGCCCGGCCGAAATGCCAGGAGAACTTGTGGGTGCGCAGAATACCGACGCCCGAGCGCACGAAGAACGGGATGAACACGATCAGCCCGAAGGCTACCCGGAAGAAGGCCATCTCGAAGGGATGGATATCCTCGGTCACCGAGAGGAATCGGATCGTGTTGTGCATCGCCGCGAAGAACGCACTCGCGAGCACAATCAAAAGGATCCCGCGGACCGGGGCCGGAACGGCCTCGATCCTCTCGTTCAGGGCAGCGAAGCTCATGCGGCGGGGCCGGTCCTATCCATGGATGGCGTGCCAGACCTTTTCGGGGGTTGCCGGCATGTCGATGTTGTCGACACCGAACTCGGCAAGTGCATTGGCCATCGCGTTCATGACGGCCGGCAGCGCGCCGCTGACCCCCGCCTCGCCCGCGCCCTTGGCCCCCAGCACGTTGGTCTTGGCGGGCACCGGGTGATCCTCGAACACGATATCCGGCACCTGATCGGCGCGCGGCAGCGCATAGTCCATGTAGGAACCGGTGATGAGCTGGCCGTCGCCGTCGTAAACGACTTCCTCCATCAGCGCCTGGCCGATCCCCTGCACCACGCCACCATGCACCTGGCCGGCCGCCAGCAGCGGGTTGATCACGTTCCCGAAGTCATCGACGACGGTGTATTTCACGACGTCCGTCTCCCCGGTGTCCGGGTCGATCTCGATTTCCACCACATGTACACCGTTGGGAAACGCCGACCCGGCCGTCTCGTGCACGAGGTCCACATCGAGGCTGTCGGGCAGCCCGTCCGCACCGCCCAGCTCACGCGCCTTCGCCGCCAGTTCCATGATGCCGATCGAACGGTCGGTGCCGGAGATCCGGAACTCGCCGTCCACGAATTCGATATCCTCGATCGCGGCCTCGAGCACATGGCCCGCGACGGCCTTGCCCTTCTCGATCACCGCGCCTGCGGATTCGTATATCGCGCCGCCGGCTGCGATCACCGAGCGAGAGCCGCCGGTCCCGCCGCCGACCAGCAGCTCATCGGAATCGCCCTGCAGCAGATCGATGGCCTCGAACGGAATTCCGAGCCGGGCGCTCAGCACCTGGGCGAAGGTGGCGCGGTGGCCCTGGCCGTAGTCGAGCGTGCCGGACACCATGGTGACGCTGCCATCCTCGCCAAAGCGGATACCGCCATGCTCCTGGCCTGCGCCGGCTGTGACCTCCAGATAGGCGCAGACGCCGATGCCGCGCTTCAACCCGCGCGCCTCGGACTCGGCCTTGCGGCCCGCGAAACCGGTCCAGTCGGCCGCCGCGACCGCCTGGTCGAGCATCGCTTCGAAGTCGCCGCTGTCAACGACCTGGCCACTCGCGGCCGTAAAGGGAAACGCATCGGGCGAGACCAGGTTGCGGCGGCGCAGCTCGATCGGGTCGACCCCCAGTTCGCGCGCGGCGGTGTCCACCAGCCTCTCCATGATGAAGTTGCCCTCGGGACGACCGGCGCCGCGATAGGCGCCGACATAGACCGTGTTGGTGAAAACACATTTCATGTTCACATCGATCGCCGGCGTCGCATACATGCACGGCAGGTTCTTACCGATATTGACCGACTGGGCGAGCGGCCCGGTTCCGGTCAGGTAACCGCCCATGTTGGCGAGACCATTCACCCGCGCGGCTAGGAACTTTCCGTCTGCATCAAGCGCGAGTTCGGCGTCATACTCGCTGGCGCGGCCCTGGTGATCGGACAGGCAAGCCTCGCTGCGGTCGGACGTCCACTTGACGGGGCGGCCGAGCTGCTTCGCGGCCAGCATGATCACCGGATACTCGTGGTACGGCATCGCCTTCATGCCAAACGACCCGCCGACATCGCCCATGATGACGTGAATCTTCTCAGGCTCGCAGTTGAAGATGGCGTTCGCCAGGATGTTGCGCATCCCCATCACGCCCTGCCCGCAGGTGTAGAGCACGTAGCGGTCTGTATCGGCCTCGAAGTCGGCGAGCGCAGAGCGGGGCTCCATGGCCGAGACGAAGCAGCGGTTGTTGACGAGTCGCAACCGGGTCACGTGGGCCGCCGTCTCGAACGCTGCGGTCGTCGCCGCGGCGTCACCCGTCTGGAAATCGAGACAAACGTTGCCCGCCGCCTCGTCGTGCAGGATCGGCGCATCTCCCGAAACTGCCGCATCGAGCCCAGTCACCGCGGGTCGCGGGGTAATATCGAGTTCGATCAGCTCGGCGGCGTCGCGCGCCTGCGCCACGCTCTCGGCGATCACCGCGATGATCGGCTCGCCGATATGGCGCACGCGACCGTCCGCGAGAACCGGACGCGGCGGTTTGATCAGCGGGGAGCCGTCGCGGCTCTTGACCGGCAGATTGTTCGGCAGCGTTCCGAGCCCCGCCGCCGCAATGTCGTCGTGGGTATAAACAGCAAGGACGCCGGGCGCGGACTTCGCGGCCGATATGTCGAGCTTTGCGATATCGCCATGGGCCACCGGAGAACGCAGGAAGACCGCATAGGCCTGCCCGTCGATACTGCGATCATCGGTGTACACACCATCACCGCGCAGGAGACGCGGGTCCTCGGTGCGCGCGACGGGCTGGCTGACGGCGTGAGGGCCGGTGCCGAAAATCGTATTTTCCACGGGACGTACTCCCCTCGAACGAATGGGTTAGTGGCGATCCCCGCAACAGCGCAGGATGATAACGGCGGGAGCCCTGTGGGTCCTGCGCTACTCGGAAACGGCGCCATGCATGCGCCGCCGAACTACGGCTCTACTGCGCTGCCTCGGCAGTGCTGTCGTCGCGGCTCGCGAAGTACGGCATAACCTCTTCAGCAAACTGCTGAAGTGCCTCGAAATTGCCGCTCAGGTCGTGCAACAGCACATCGCGAACGCCGATTTCGTAAAGCCGCTCTAACCGCTCGATCATCTCCTCGGAGTTGCCGATGATCGCGCCCTTCTCCGACGTCTCGGTCGGATCTCCGCGATTCTTGTGGCGGGCGGCGGGAACGAAGGTCTTGGACTGGAAGCGCGGGTCGGTCGCCAGAACCTGCACCTCGGACAGGAATTTGCCGCGCAGCACATGGGCCTCGGCCCGCTCAGCGTCGTTGTTGGCGACCATCAGCCCGCGCGTGACGGCAATTCGGTTCGGATCGAACTCCTCGCCCATCTTGTCGAGCTCGTCACGGTAGAAGTTGACGCTCTCAGCAATGGTCTCGAACGAAGGCACCTGGGCCAGCAGCAGGTTGAAACCGTTGCGCGCCGCACCGCGGATCGATCCCTCGCTGGCCGCGCCCACCCACATAGGCGGATGGGGCTTCTGGACGACCGGCGGCTCGACAATGATGTCGTTGAAGGTGTAGCGGTCGGACTTGTAGGTCCAGCGCCCAGTTTCCGTGAAGGCCCGACGCATGAAGTTGATAGATTCCTCGAAGATATCCTGACCGTCCGCCATCTCCAACCCGAAGCCGTAATACTCGTTCGCCCGGTAGCCACGGCCGACACCGAAATCGTAACGCCCCTTCGAGAGCTGATCGACCGTCGCTACCTGCTCAGCTAGCAAGACGGGGTTGTGCCAGGGCACCACCACGACGGCGCTGCCGAGACGAATCTTTGACGTGATGCCGGCAAGGTAGGAGATGTAGTTGAGCGTCGCAGAGAGCTGCGAGAAGCCGGTGAAATGGTGCTCGACCAGCCATGCGCTGGTGTAACCGAGCCGCTCAGCGGACTGGATGTATTCGCCATACTCATGATAGCCTAAAGCCGCCTCGGTGATCACCTCGCCGGGCACCGCCTGCGCACCACCGAACAAACCGAACTTCATGACTTTTCTCCGTTCTTCTCGGGGTACCGCGGCACCCTACTCCGCCGCAGCGACGACGGTGTCATCATTATTAACGAAATGCGGCATCACTTCCTCGGCGAACTGGTGCAGCGCATCGAAATTGCCACTGAGATCGTGCAAAAGGATGGTTCGCACACCCAGATCGTAGAGTTTCTGGACTCGCTCGCCCATTTCCTCGGAATTGCCAAGCACCGCACCTGCTTCGGAAACGCCTACAAAATCGTCACCGTTGGCACCACCCCGATTGTTATCTACTGGATTGAAGGACTTGGCCTGCATACGCTTGTCCGTAGAAAGCACCTGCACCTCGGTAATGAACTTACCGCGCAAAACATGGGCTTCCTTGCGCGCATTGTCGTTGTTGGCGACCATAAAA
>JAYPRP010000043.1:3250-20193 GCA_038132575.1 Rhodospirillaceae bacterium | reverse complement strand
GCGAACTTCACCGAAGGCGAGATCGTCGAGATCACCATGCTCTGCGCCATGTTCAACATGATCAACCGGATCAACGACTCCCTGGATGTCCTTATCGAGGAGCAGCCGGAGATCGATAAGATTCAGACCTCGCTACACCTGGACCCGGCGAAGATGGGCGACTATCTGCGCTGGCTCGCGGACCACTGGCCGAGCGAGTTCGAGACCATGAACAAGCACGCCGAAGACGCCGCGGCGTGAGGGTCAATTTGGTTAGGGGCCCGGGAATGTGTCCGGACCATTTCTGCGGAAAAACTGTGAGTTGTTCCATCTCCGGTTGCTGACTCACCATTCCGCCTGCGCTAGTTTTGGCAGGGGCTTGGGGAAGCGTGTAGTTTGTTCCTGCCCGCCGACAGGCGTGCCAGAGACCGAGTATGTTTCACGGGGCTGTTTCACCAACAACGCGGTGCATGGGGCGCATGGCGACCATGTCGAGTGACGACGCCGCCGATTTCCGCGCGCGTCCGGCTCGGGTCGAAATGGCCGGTGGAGGTAAGGGTCTCGAAGACGTTGCGCAGCCCCTCCGGGGCGGTGGTGACCGCTTTGGTTTCGTCGGGCAAGTTCCAGGAGGCGCGGGCAAGGTAGACGAACGCGTCGTTGTGCCAGGTGATCGTGCCGTTCGGGGTTGCTACATATGCCGGGCCCAGATGTTCGAGCAGGCCGGGATGCGGTCCGGCGCCCGATGCGTTCGCGGGCACCGGTGATGTGGGCGCGTCGTCGTGTTCTCGGACCGGCCTGCGGCGCGAATAGATACGGCCTTTTTCGCCGGCCGAGCTATGTCGGACGATTTCCGTCACAGAATGCGAGCCTCCCCCGAGACGTCCGTGAGCGTTCCGGCAATGGAACGTTAACAATCTTCGGCGCAACAAATTTACAAAACATTAATACCGCGTCATTTTGAAAAAAATTTTGAATCAATGAGTTCTGCAGGTTTGTTGATAGTTGACCACAAAATATCGGGGGGTGAATGAAACACCCGACGACATGTATGTATCACGCTCATTCTTGTGCGGTGCAGCACGGCACGAACTTTCACGCTGGCGTCGTCCCCGGATTCCTGTGTTAAGCTTTTGCCGGTTAACGGGCACGTGGTCAGACCGACACGGGTTCAGGTAGAGCCGTAAGTTGGTCTCCGGCCGCACTGCCAAGTGCGTCAGGATCCGCCAGCGATGAGTGACACAGGGGCGTCGGGCGAGAATGGGGGCGAGCGGATTGCCGCCACCGTCAAGTGGTTCAACCCCATCAAGGGGTTCGGTTTCGTTCAACCCGCGAACGGAACAGGCGATGCGTTCATCCATGTTTCGGTCCTCGAGGCCGCCGGGCAGAAGGATTTGCAGGACGGCGCCGAGCTCGAATGCGAGATCGAGCAGGGATCGCGCGGACCGATGGTCTCGGTCATCCACAGTATCACGGCCGGTTCGGGCAAGCCGCCCGAGGCTGTCGACGCGGATGCCCCCGCTGTCGAGGGGGTCGTGAAGTTCTTCGATGCGAATAAGGGCTACGGCTTCGTGGTCCCTGACGGGGAAGGCCAGGACGTCTTCGTGTCGGGGCGGGTCGTCGCGCAGTCCGGCCTGCGCATGCTGGAAACGGACTCCCGTGTCCGCGTGACCACCAGGATGGGCGATAAGGGCCCGCTGGCCGTGTCCTTGGAACTGCTGGAAGCGCCCGGGGCATCAACGGCGGATTGAGCCACCAGTATTCTTGGGGTTATCGTTCAAGCGCGCGCCAACTTGGCGAGGCGGACCAGTTCGGCCCGTGCGTTCTCCGGGCTGTCGACCAGTGTTTCGAAATCGACACGCGATTCCATATCGTGGCGCATCAAATCCAGCCCCTCGGGGTCGATGCCGGATATTGTCCAGTCCAGGCCGACCCGATCGGCGAAGACCCTGGCATAGGCCGATACGGCGTCCGCATGATCCGCGTTCATGTGCGCGACGATGTCCGTCTCTGCAGCGGCCAGGGCGGATGGACTCGGCTCGGAGAGGATGACGTCATCCGCCGGCACAGTTTCGATCCGGCCGAAGCCGGCGATGAAATGCGCGCTCTCCACCTGCATTCGATACAGGTGGAAATCGTCAAAAGCGATCTGGCTCCGGGCGCCAGCGTGGTGACGCAGGAACCGTGATTTGGCGTCCGCATCGTCGCTTTTTGCGATTCGGCCGATCAGGGCGGCGCGTGTCTGACTCAGGGCGTTGAGTCCGAGCTTTCCGATCAGCAGCGATACGCGACCGTCGGCCAGAATGTTCCGGCTGTGGCGCGCGAGATCGGAAAGCAGAAGCAGAGGGGATGCGTCCATGGTGCAGGACATCAGGACCAGGCTGGCGTAGGGTGTCCCGTCCGTCTCGGTGTCGAGGGTCGCGAGCACACCCGAGCGGCTCGTGCGGATGAGGCGTCGGACCAGGGGGCCGCTCGGTTTATCGCGATCGTCGATATTCATGACGCGGCGGAGAGTAGCCAAAGCCGTCCGCGCCGCAAGGGGAAATAACTATCGCCCGTGTGCCCCACCGCCGTGTTGCATGGTCCCGAACCCGGTCGATGGTCCGCCGGCACCTGGCGCCTCGACGACCGCCTCGATCTCCACCTTGCCGGCCTTCTCGAATTCGAGCGTGAGCGGGATGACGGTTTCCTCGAACAGGGGGGCCTTCAGGTTGATGAGCATGATGTGGAACCCGCCCGGTTCGAGGACGGCTTTGCCTTCGGCGGGCACATCGATCCCGTCCACCGGCCGCATCCGCATGACGCCATTCTCCATCGAGTGACCGTGTATCTGAACGATCTCCGCGTCCGGCGACTGCGCGCCGACAAGGCGATCCGTGGTGTTGGCGTTGGTTGCAATCTCCATGAAGACGGCCCCGGTCTTCTGCGCCGGTGCGGTCGCCCGCGTCCACGGATGCGCGATGGTTAGGTTTCCCGATTTCTCCTCATGGGCCGGCGCGGGGGCCGTCATGAAGACCATAACAAGAAGGGCTGAAACGAAACGTATGGTCATGCGGGGCTCCTGTTCGCGGGCTCTAGCCGCGCGCTCGGCTTTGCATGTGCTGTCGGATGGTATCGGCCATGTCCTCGGCCGGGGTTCCATAGCGGAACATGGATGCGACCGCGCCGTCCGGGTCTACAAGATACACGAAGGACGTGTGATCCATCAGGTAGACCGTGGAGTTGGGATCCTCGAAGCGTCGATAGAAGACGCGGTACTGCTCCGCGACGTCCTTGATCTCGGCGTTGGTCCCGGTCAGGCCGATCAGACGTTCGTGGAACAGCGGCACATACTCCGCCAGCACGTCGGGTGTGTCGCGCGCGGGGTCGACGGAGATCATGACCGGGGTCACCCGTGCCCCGGCCTCGCCGAGTTCGTCGATGGCGGCCGCGATCACGCCCAGTTCCGTGGGACAGATGTCGGGGCAGAACGTGTAGCCGAAATAGATGAGCGCATAATTGCCGCGCAGCGCAGCATCGGTCATGCGGGTGCCGTTGTGGTCGGTCAGTTCGAAGGGCCCACCAATATCGACATTGATTACCATACCGCCGACGGCCGCGCTTTCCGGCGGCTCCGCGACCCGCAGATTCAGCCACGCGCCGAGCGCGAAGACGGCGACGATGGCCACGACGAAAGCGATGGGGAGCTTGCGTTGCATGGCGGCTAATTAAGCCGACGCCCGGCGTCGGCGCAATGCGTCCCCGGGTCGCACAGGCTCACGACTGGTTGTGGAAGGCGTGAAGCCCCCGAATTCGCGGCACAAACATGTGCGAATGCCGCCCCAATGGAGCCTCAAATGCGCCATAATGCCCGCTGAACGTGTCCGAACGACGACGATGCACGCCGAATGGCGTGTTTCGATGACACGAAAGGGGATGCCGGACATGGCACAGACAATTGCATTGGTAGACGACGACCGAAACATCCTAACGTCGGTCTCCATGGCGCTGGAGGCGGAGGGCTACACCGTCAGCGCCTATACCGATGGCGACGAGGCGCTGACCGGTCTGACCCAAAGGCCGGTCGATCTGGCGGTACTGGATATCAAGATGCCGCGCATGGACGGGATGGAGCTGCTCGGCAAGCTGCGCAAGTCCTCGCGCATGCCGGTCATCTTCCTCACGTCGAAGGACGACGAGATCGACGAGGTACTTGGCCTCCGCATGGGCGCGGACGATTACATCACCAAGCCGTTCTCCCAGCGCCTCCTGATCGAGCGCATCCGCGCTATCCTGCGCCGCTCCGAGCTGGGGCAGGCCCCAGCGGAGGGGGAGGAGTCGACCATCCAGCGCGGCGACCTGGTCATGAATCCGAACCGGCACCTGTGCGCCTGGCGCGACCATGAGGTCACGCTGACCGTCACCGAGTTCCTGATCCTCGAGGCGCTTGCACAACGTCCAGGCCATGTCAAAAGCCGCGATCAGCTGATGGATGCCGCCTATGGCGAGAACATCTATGTGGACGACCGGACGATCGACAGCCACATCAAACGGCTGCGTAAGAAGTTCCGCGAGGTCGATGACGAGTTCAACCAGATCGAGACGCTGTACGGGATCGGGTATCGTTACAAGGACGCCTGATCTGTCGCCGGTCTCGACGTCAGACCGCCGGCGGGTGCTGCGATGAATGGGGAGTCCGCAGGGACCCGGGGAACAGAATGACGCTCGACGCCCGCACTGAATCCCGAATGATCGGGGGCAAGCGCAATGTTGGCGATGAGGCCCGGCCGGGCGCGGATGAGGTTGTGCAGGATGCCGGTCGTGCGGGTGTCCCGAGGACCTGGCTGCGCCGGCGGCGGCCCTCGACGTCTCTGACCCGCCGAATCCTGGCGATTAACCTCCTGGTGCTTGCTGTGCCCGTCGGCGGGTTCTTCTTCCTGGACCAGTATCAGGACAGCCTGATCGAGGCCGAGATCGAGGCCCTTCGTGTTCAGGGTGAGGTGTTCGCCGGTGCGATCGGCGCGGGTGCCGTCCTGGTGGCGCCCGGCGTAGGCCAGCAGATCGATCCGGTGCGCGCAAACCTTATGCTGCGCCGGCTGACCGAGCCGACCGAGAACCGGGCGCGGTTGTTCGCCGACAACGGCGTGATGATCACCGACACTCAGTCCCTTCGGAGCGCGCGCGGCACCGTGCGGGTGCAGGCCCTGCCGCCACCGGACGGGTTTGCGCCTTGGCTGTGGGTGCGCGACCGCTTCGAGGCCGTCCTTGACTGGTTACCCGGGCAGGGTGAGTTGCCGGTGTATCAGGAACTTGTGCCCCAGCGGGCCAGCGACTATCGCGAGGTAACGGTCGCGCTCGCCGGAATCCAGGGCGCGGCGGTGCGGCGCCACCTTTCGGGCGGCATGATCATCTCTGTCACCGTACCGATCCAGCGCTACAGGCAGGTCGTTGGCGCACTGATGCTCTCCCGGGGCAGTGCGGAATTCGAGCGTGCGATGCGCGCAATCCGGATCGATATCCTGCAGATATTCGGCGTAGCGTTCGCCGTGACGATCCTGCTGTCGATTTACCTTGCGGCGACGATCGTCCGACCTCTACGGCGGCTGGCGCGCGCCGCGCAGCAGGTTCGCGGCGGATCGGGGCGCGACGTGGTGATGCCCGACTTCGCGAACCGGCGCGACGAAATCGGTGACCTGGGGCGTGATCTGCGCGCCATGACGGAGGGGCTCTGGCAGCGCATGGATGCGATCGAGCGTTTTGCGGCCGATGTCGCCCATGAAATCAAGAATCCCCTGACCTCCCTGCGTAGCGCGGTCGAGACGGTGGCGCGCGTCGAGGACCCGGTGCAGCAGAAGAAGCTAATGTCCATCATTCTAGACGACGTGGCGCGCCTTGACCGTCTGATCAGCGATATCTCCGATGCCTCTCGGCTCGATGCGGAGCTTAGTCGGGACCCGCCCCGGGAGATTGACTTGCGTGTCGCGCTGGGCGCGTTGGTGGATATCCAGACGACGGCGTCGGGCGCCGACATTGTTCTCGACCTGGAGCCGGGCGCGAATCTTTCTGTCCGCGCCTTCGAGGACCGGCTCGGACAGGTGTTTCGCAATATCATCGCCAACGCACAATCCTTCAGCCCGCGCGACGGTAAGATCGTACTCACTGCGGTACGCCGTGCGCGCCGCGGCGGGGACCTGATCGTGATTACGGTCGACGACGATGGCCCCGGCATCCCGGAGGCGAACCTGGAATCGATCTTCAAGCGGTTCTATTCCGATCGTCCCCCGGAAGGCCCCGACGGGGCGCGTGAGAAGTTCGGTACCCATTCCGGGCTGGGGCTCTCCATATCCCGTCAGATCGTCGAGGCGGCGGGCGGCCGTATCTGGGCAGAGAACCGTTACGGTCTCGGCGGTGCCGTGCAGGGTGCGCGCTTCGTGGCGGAGTTTCCCGCCGCACGCTGATTCCGTGTGGCTGCCGGACCTTGCGCATGACCTTGTCTATCACCGATGATGGGGATAGTGTCCATTAGTCTTATATAAGAGCGGGCATCCTTCTCGGATGACCCGGTCGTTGAGCGTCGGGGGTGGGAAGTGAAACAGATCAACGTAGGTATTATCGGACCGGGTTGGTGTGGCGGTATTCGCGCTAACGCCTGTGCGATCAACCCGCATGTGAACGAGCTGCATCTCGCCGAGATTCGGCCCAAGCGTCTCGCCGAGGTTGCTGCGGAGACCAACCCTGTTTCCACGACCGACGATTATCACGAGATACTCGCGAACGATTCCGTCGATGCCATCTTCATTTCGGCGACCCCGGAATCGACCCACTATCCGATGATCAGGGATTCACTCCTGGCCGGGAAGCACGTCTTCGTCGAGAAGCCGATCTCCCAGACGATGGAAGAGGCCGACGAGGTCATCAGCATCGCCGAGCAGAAGAACCTGAAGTTCTCGGTTGGATACTCCCAGCGCTTCAAGCCGAAGTTCGCTTTCGTCCACAAGGCGCTCAAGGACGGCTCGATCGGCGAGCCGGTGACCTGTCTCGTCAGCCGGAATGTTACGAGAGAGCTCGGTGACAAGATCACCGGCCGCACCAAGATGTCACCCGCCGCGATGGAGGCGACGCATGATCTCGACTTCCTACTCTGGTGCCTGCGGCCACGCAAGCCGGTGCGGGTCTATTCACAGCAGTCGGGCAAGCTGTTCGCTCGCGACAGCGACACGCCGGACCATCAGTGGATCATGGTCACCATGGACGACGGCACTACGATCACCGTCGGCGCGGGATGGATTCTGCCGCTTGGTTACAAGAACTACTCCCAGTGCTGGATCGAGGTGGTCGGCACCGACGGTGCGCTGACCATCGACGATACCCACAAGGACGTGCAGTTCAACACGGTCGAGAGCGGCATCCAGTATCCGATGTCGACGATGCCCGGCGAGCCGGTGGACCATGTGTTTGCCGGCCCGATGAAGGCGGAGACGGACCATTTCATCGAGGCGATCGTCTACGACCGCTCGGTGATGGTGAAACCGGCGGAGGCGCGCGAGGTGATGGACGTCTATGTGGCCGCCGACCTCTCGGCCGAACGCGGCGAGCCGGTCATGCTGCCGCGCAACGACACGTCGGGGCCGCTGGCGGCCGAGTAGTACCGGTCGGCGGAACAGCGAACGGCGAGAACGCACGATGCCGTATGGCGGCCTCATCGAACTGGGCGCTGGCCGGGTTTACGCCATGCAGAACACGTTCGAACTGAATGGGCGCATCAGCGCCTATCCGGAAAGCGCGCGTGGTTACTCGGTCGCCAATTGCTATCTCCTGAAGGAGGGTGATCGGGCGATGCTGCTCGACACCGGATATGCAGCGCATGAAGTGGAGATTCTGGGACAACTCGGCAGCCTGATTGGACCAGATGTGCCCCTCTCATTGTTCCCGCTGCGCATCAACGAGTTCATGTCGGTGTCGAACGCGATGGCCATCGCCAAGCGCTTCAACGTGGTGGAGTGTTTTTCCAACGTGCCCGATATCGAGGACTGGGTCGAGTTCGAGACCCTGCGGGACGAGGAACGTAACCCGATCCTAAAAACAACCCTCATTGGACGCGGCGATCATTCGCGTGTGAAGCTCGGACCCTCGCGGATTGTGGATGTGCTGAATGCGCCGATCCGGTTGATCAGCACCCGGTGGATATATGACGAGGAGTCGAAGATCCTGTTTTCGTCGGACATGTTCAGCCACGTGTGGAGCGACAGGGACGACGGTCCTTGGATGCTGGGCGATAATGAGGAGGATGGTGTGACCGACTTCTCCTTCGTGCGATCCTTCCTGTTGAACACTCGCTATTGGTGGATCGAGGGGGCGAACCTGTCACCTATTCGCAAGGCGGTGGCCGAGGTGTATGACCGCTTCGACATCGAGACGATCGCGCCCGGCTATGGCACGATCCTGAACGGCCGCCGGCATGTCGACCGGCAGTTCGAGGTGCTGGACGATGTCCTCGATCAGCTCGATCGCAAGAAGGTCGCGCCGGCCTATGTGCCGCGCGGCCTCGAACGTTAGGGGGGCGTATGCTCGATTCCAATTCGCTGCCGCGCGAAATCGCGTCCGGGGTGTTCTGGCTCGGAGACTGTCTGGAGCAGCAATACCAGGGGCGCGCCTATCATTCCTACAATGCGGCCTTCCTTGTGTGTGGCAGCGAAGCCTCGATTCTGGTCGAGACCGGACACCCCAAGGACTTCCCGGAGATTGAACGCCAGTTGATCGAACTTCTAACGGCCGACCGCGCGCCGCTCAGGTATTTGTTCATCACGCACCAGGAAACACCCCATTCGGGCGGGCTCGGAAGGGTCTTTCAGAACTGGCCGGACATAACGGTGCACGGAGATGTCGCGGATTATCACCTCGCATTCCCGCAGCACGCGGATCGGCTTGTGCCCATGGAGGTGGGCGACCAGATCGATCTCGGCGGTCGTAAATTCGTCGGGGTCGAGCCCGTGATCCGCGACTTGCGCACCTCGCTGTGGGGGTATGACACGGCCGCGCGATGCCTTTTTCCGGGCGACGGTTTTGCCTACAGCCACTATCACCAGGACGGGCATTGCGGGTTGGTCGCCGAGGAGGCGACATCGCTCGACCTCCAGGATGTAATGGCGGTGTTCGCCGAGCGGGCGCTCTTCTGGACGACCACGACCGACATGAACATCTATGTCGACAAGCTCGAGGCCCTGATCGAGGCGCTCGGTGCAGAGGTCATCGCTCCGACCCACGGGCTTCCCGTGACGGACATTAGCCTGACAATGCCAAAGGTTCGTGACGGGCTGATTGCGGAGGGAGACCCCGAGATGTCCGGGGCGTCCCTGGCTCCGTTGAATTGAACCTATGTCCGCGTTCGATATCCGCTTCTCCGGCTACCAGGGACCGCGTTCGGTTCACAACAGAGCTGTCGGCGTGTTCGCCGAGAGCCTCGCAGGCTCGCTCGGTGACCGGGTGGCCTTCGAGCATGTGCTGAACGTGACCGAGCGGGGCCGCAGGGCGGCGGACCTCCTGGACATGGTTGCGACAGGCGAAACGACGCTTTGTTACTTCTCGTCCAGCTATCTGGCCGACAAGGTGCCGGAGATCGCGCTGTTCGACCTGCCGTTCCTGATTCGCGACCGGGTCCAGGGGCACGCCATGCTTGATGGACCGCTGGGCCGCCTCATCATGGACAGGATGGCCGAGGCGGCGGACTTCCGGATCGTCGCCTGGTGGGACAATGGCTTCCGGCATTTCTCGAACGGCGTGCGGGCGATCCGCACGCCAGAGGATTGCAAGGGTGTCAGAATACGCACGCTCTTCAGCGCCCTGCAGCAGGAGAGCTTCGCGGCGATGGGCTTCGAGCCGGTGCCTCTCGACGTGGCGGAACTGCTCGGTGCGTGCGCGGATGGGACGGTCGATGCCCAGGAAAACCCGCTGACCAACACCTACAACTTTACGATCCACGAGCACCATCACTGGATCACGCGGTCGGGACATTTCTTCGGCCCCTGTGTGGTGCTGGCGCACAAGGCGACCTGGGATGGCTGGCCGGACGATGTGCGGGCGGCCGTCGAGGTGGCGCTCGCCGAGGCCACGCCCGCCCAGCGGGCCTTCGCCGCGGGCGATGATGAGGAGATTGCGGCGAAGCTAGAGGCTGCGGGCAACGAGCTGATCGATTTGACCGACGATGAACGCGCCGCCTTCATTGCAGCCGTGGCTCCGGTGGTCGAGCGAAACCTGTCCGGGTTCCGCGACGAGCTGTTCGAGTATCTGCCGAAGGGCTAGCCCTCCGCGAGGAATGCGCGGAGTTCACGGACCGCGCGTTGCAAAGCCGCTTCCTGCTACATCACCATGTGGTTCGTGTTCTCGAGGAGGACGAACTGTGCGTCTGGAATTCGTGCGGCCATATAGCGTGCCTCGGAAACGGGTGCCAACAGGTCGCCTTGCGAATGCATGATCAGGGCGGGAAACCTGATGTGCGGCAGTCTCGCGCTCACATCGATATTATCGATCGCCTTGCGCTGCATCCGTGACCACCAGCCAATCTGCTCGTCCATTGCGTCGGGGAGATAAAGGGAGGCGAACATATCCCGGAACGGCGAGTTTTTCCGGCCCCAGCCCTGTTGCATCAGCGTTATGAAGGCTTCGCTCTCGGCCAGGTTTTCGGGCTTCCCCCGCTGACGCCGACCCCGCGGGAATCGTATCGCAACAGGGACCGTATGCCGGAGAGCTCTCGGAATAGCGGCGCCCACATCGGGCTCGACCATTCCTGTTCCAGGTGGTTCAGCCAGTTCGCGACTTTTACGAGCGTCGGCCCGCTGCCGGACCGGGTATATGGAATCTCGGTGCCGTCCGGTGTCACACAGAACCGGACGTCCTGGGATTGCGCCGGCGTTTCCCGTGCGCTGGCGCGAGGTCCCGGTATGTCGGCCTCGACATCGGCCACAAACTGGAACCCGCGACGCGGTATTGTCCGGATGACGGATTGCCGCGATCCGGTGTCACCCAACGCACTGCGCGCTGTGCTGATCCGGCTGCTCAGCGTTGCTTCCGAGACGATCTGCTCATTCTAGATCACCTCGATCAACTCGTCCTTGGTGACGACCCGATCGCGATTCTCGATCAGCAGAACGATCAGGCTGAACAACTGGGGCTCCAGCGGGACCGGTTCACCGTTTTTGGTAAGTTCGAAGCCCTGCGGATTCAGCACATGGTTGCCGAACCGGTACGTCATGCCCGTCGACCCTGTCCGGTCGCCAAAATCAAGGATGACTCAAGAGTAAATCAAGCTCGCCTGCAAACGCCGCCCATTCTCGCAATCTAGGTTGCTTTTGTCATTTAACACGGGAGCCGACCATGACCGATATCCAGAATATCCGCCGTCTTTCCGATGGTTCGACCGATTTCGACCACTATTCGCGCCATGGACGCACCCTGCATGGTGCTGCGGTGCGCCTGGGCGTTCGCATGGCCTTCGGCCTGCCGCTCGCCTTGTCCCGGCGGACGCAGATTGCTATGCGCTGGCGCGCTCCGGAGCTGCGGGCGAACTTTCCCGCCACTGCCGAGTAAACCGGCGTTTAATCCATCTCACGGATCTCGTCGAAAACGGGGTAGAGCAGGCTGTAATCGTCCTCGGCCATGCCGCGCTCGATCGCCTTGTTGAGGAAGGCGCTGGTCTCCCGCGTGTAGCGCGCGTCCATTCCCAGCCCCTCGGCCATGCGCAGTGCCATCCCGAGATCCTTGTTGAGATTGTAGACCCGTGAACGGGCGTCCCATTTCTCCGACAGGATGTGGCGCGGGAAGCGCGCCTCGCTCGCATAGCTGCGGGCGTTGGAGACGTTGAAGACGTCGATCATGTCGGCTAGCTTCAGTCCCGCTCGTTCGGCCATGCGTCCCGCCTCGCAGGTGGTCAGGAAGACCGCGTGGGTGACCATGTTGTGGATCAGCTTCATGGCGTGTCCCGACCCCACGTCGCCCAGATAGAAGATGTTGGCCGCGATGGCGGCGAGTTTCGGCCGACAGGCCTCGAAGACGCTGTCGTCTCCTCCGATCATCAGGGTGAGGGTGCCGGCATCTGCGCCGGTGGCGCCGCCGCTCATGGCGGCGTCGAGATAGGCGATCCCGTGCTCGGCGGCGCGGGCGGCGATGCGTTTCGTGTCCTCGGGGAAGGATGTCGTCAGGTCGAAGACGACAGTGCCTTCGCCGGTTTTCGCGAGGACGCCGTCGGAACCCTCAAACGAGCCCTCGATCTCGGGCGTGGCGGGCACGACGTATATCATCATCGCGCCGGCGGCCGCCATCTCGCCCGGCGGCATGACCGTCGTGTCGTCACGTGCCGCGAACGGGGCGCAGGCGGCGTCACTGACGTCCCAGACGGCGGTCGCGTGGCCTGCTTTTGCAAAATTGTCGGCGATTCCCCGGCCCATGTTGCCGAGCCCGATGACGCCAATTTCCGGCGTGGTCATGTCAGTTCTCCGGTTGGATGTATTTGCCCGTCAGCCCCGTTCGGCCACGTAGCTGTAGTTTGATGTGTTGCAACGGCTGAGCCGCCACTCGATCGGTCGGCCGTCGATGGTCACCGCGACACGATCGATTTCGAGGAGTGGTGCCCCCGGCATGACGCCGAGGAGCTGCGCTTCGAGCGGGTCGGCCACGACGGCGCGCACGGACTCGCCCGCCTTGGCGACGGTGATGCCGTACTCGCCCTGGAAGAAACGATAGAGATTTTCCGGCAGCTTCGTCTCGCCGCCCAGGCCGGGGAAAAGCTTCTGGGGCAGGGTCAGGCGTTCGACGATGGCCGGGCTGTCGCCTAGCGTCCGGACGCGATGAAGCGCGATGACCTTTGTACCCGGGTCAAGCTGCAGCCGGTCGCGCTCATCCTCGGTCGCTCTACGCTGTTCGCAGGCGAGGATTCGGCTGACCGGCATGGCGCGTTCGCCGTCCGGCCCGATCATATTGAAGTAGAAGAAGAGCGCGCGCCGCTCGGTGTATTCCGAGACGAAGGTTCCGCGGCCCTGGCGCCGTTCGAGCAGATTCTCCGCGACCATGTCGTTGAGCGCCTTGCGTACCGTGCCCTGGCTGACGGAAAGCTCGCGCGCGAGCTCGAACTCGCTGGGCAGCACGTCGCCGGGTTTCCAGTAATTGTCGATCAGGCGCTGCCGGATGATTTCCTCGACCTGGGCGTAGAGCGGCTTTCCTGGAGCCCGCTTGAGGCGCGGCGCGGTATTCTTTCCGGACTTCGTTCCGGATGGCTTTGCCTTTGTTTCGGCTTTGGCCTTCGCCGCCATGGACCGGTTTACCTCCCCGCTACCGTCGCGTCGAGAGCCGATCCATCGGTTGGCGCGTGGATTGGCGGCGACAGCCCCAATTCTAATACGTTGTCGTTCGCCGGGGCGTCAATCTAGTGCCGGTGCCGGTCGTCGCCAGGCGTGCCCGACGCGTGTATTGGGTCGGCCGCCGCATTTCTCCCGGTCGCGCTGCGTGGTTCGGGGCCCTTACGCAACGTTCCGGGACGCGACCGGCGCTACTTGTAGTAGTCGTCGATGTCGAGCGGCAGATCGATGCGCTCGCCGAGCGCAGATGACTTGTCCATCGCCATGGTGAGCAGGAGATTGCGGTGTCCGTCCTGGGCCGTCGCGTGCGGCGTCTCGAGGCCGGCGCACAGTCGCTGGTACCAGGAGAATGTCTCCTCGCGCATCGGGCCCCAGAGCTGGTCGTTATATATGTCGCCGGGCGGGTAGCTGGTCATAAAGTCGACGTGACGCTGAAACTCCGGCGTGAAGCCGTCGGGCGCGTAGCCGGCACCCTGCGGAATTTCCGACGCGATGATGGTGTCACGGTGGGTGTCCTCGATGTCGATCACGCCCTTGTCTCCGATGATGCCGATCTCGAGGCCGTAGACGGCGCCGGGCCAGATGACAGGTGCGGCCCAGGAGATGTTCATCGAGAACATTGTGCCGTCGTCCATCGTGAAGATGCCGAAGGTGGAATCCTTCGTGCCGTACTGGGAGAGCGCCTTGTCGTTCGACTGGGCGTAGAGTGACACGGGCGTCTTGCCCTCCATCAGCCACATGCACATGTCGAGCGCGTGGGTGCCCGAGACCACCATCGGCGTCAGGTTCTCGCGTTGGTTGGTGCGCTGGACGGTGGCAATCGGGACCATGCGGTTCATGATCGCCCGGGTGACCACGCCCGTGACCTCGCCGATCTGGCCCTGGATCAGGCGTTCCTTCACGGTCAGAAAACGACGCCGAAACCGCTGGGTGTAACCGATGACCGCATCGACACCGTTGGACTCGATCGACTGGAGTACCGCCAGAGATTCACGGACATCCGTCGCGAGCGGTTTCTCGATGAACAGCGCATGCCCCGCGTCAGTCGCCATGATGGTAGGAGCCATATGGTGGTTTTCGTCGGTGGCGATGATGACCGCGTCGACTTCGGGACGCTTGATCAGCTCCTCGAAATCCGAGGTGTGGAAGTCCGCTTTGGTGTCCACCGCGAGCCGCTCGCGCAGGTCGTCCTTGATGTCGCACAGGCCGAGCCATCCGATCCCCGGATAGTCGCGCGCGAACTCCGCGCGAATGCGTCCGATCGTGCCGCAGCCAATCACGGCCAGCCCGATTGTCCTGGTGTTGGTGCTCATCCTGTCTCTCCCCCGCGGCGCGGCGATTTCCGCGCGATAACACAACGGCCCTGCGGCCAAATCCGCAGAAGATATAGCATGTGTTGTTGCGCTTACCTGTGCCGCACGGGCAAAGCTCACGCGCGGCGGTGGAGACATCGGTCGCGCCGCGCTAGAAGAGACGTTCAGACACGCGCCGCGATCGGACCGGTTCCCATGACCGACAGCAAACTCCTTGTCCACGGAAGCTGCGTCGCCTTGCGTGACGCACGGGACACCTGGGCCGGTGTCCTCTTGCGCGGCCACTCGGGTGCCGGCAAATCCGACCTGGCGCTGCGCCTGATTGACGGCGGCGCACGGCTGGTGGCTGACGACCAGACCGAGTTACGAGCCGTCGAGTCCGAGCTTCTCGCCCGTGCGCCCGGAAGCATCGCGGGGAGGCTCGAGGTGCGCGGGATCGGCATCCTGGAACTCCCATATCTGGACGACATCCCGTTGCGGCTGGTGTGCGACCTCGTTCCGCCGTCCGAAGTGGTGCGCCATCCCGAAACCGAGACGGCCCGGCTCGCAGATATCGAGGTCCCGCGGATCGCGCTTGCACCCTTTGAGGTATCCGCGCCGGCAAAGCTTCGCCTTGGTGTTCAGGCCGTCTGTCACGGTATAATCGCGACGCACAACTGAGCCGCGGCTGCCCGATGTCAGAAACCGAATCGAACGTGCCGGACGATGCCGATCCACCGCTTTCACTTGCGGGCCGTGTGCTCGTGGTGACGGGTCTTTCGGGTGCCGGTCGCACGACGGCGCTCAAGGCGCTCGAGGACATGGACTGTGAGGCAGTCGACAACCTCCCCGTACGCCTCATGGCGACCCTGGTTCATCAGGGTCCGGCAGCGGGGCGGGGGCTCGCGATCGGGGTTGATGTTCGGACACGGGATTTCGATGCGGCGCAATTCGCGAAGGACATCGCGGCGTTGCGCGCTGCTGTTGACACGCCCGTCGAGATGCTGTTCCTCGACAGCGCGAATGACGTGATCGCGCGGCGCTATACCGAGACCCGGCGGGTACACCCGATGGCGAGCGATCGGCCGCTGGCTGACGGGATCGTGGCGGAGCGCCGCTTGCTCGCACCGCTCCGCGAGGCGGCCGATTTCGTCATGGACACGAGCCACTCGAATATCCACGAGTTTGCGCGGCTGCTGCGCGACCGCCTCGTCGGCACCGCCGCGGCGGAGCCGAACGTGCTCGTGACATCCTTCTCCTACCGCAACGGTGTGCCGCGGGATGCGGTCATGGTGTTCGACGTCCGGTTTCTGCGCAATCCGCACTACGATCCGCAGCTCCGCCCGTTGACCGGCCGGGACCCCGGGGTCGGCAGTTACATCGCGGAGGATCCCGACTTCGAAGGCTTCTTCGAACGTCTGACCGGGCTGCTCGCGCTGCTCCTGCCGCGCTTCCGTGAGGAGGGGAAAAGCTACCTCACAATCGCGATAGGGTGTACGGGCGGCAAGCATCGCTCGGTTTACGTCGCCGAGCGGCTGCGAGGATGGATCGCTGAACGAATGACCCGGGTCGAACTTCGGCACCGCGAGCTCGACTTGGCCCCGGACGCCGAGGAGGCCGACGTATGATTGGGCTGGTGCTGGTGACCCATGGCCGGCTGGCCGACGAGTTTCGTGCTGCGCTGGAGCATGTTGTCGGCCCGCAGGAACGGGTCGAGGCCATCTCCATCGGCGCCGACGACGATATGGAGCAGCGTCGCCGGGACATCGTGTCCGCGGTCACGCGCGTGGCCGATGACGACGGGGTCGTGATTCTGACGGACATGTTCGGCGGGACTCCTTCAAACTTGGCTATCTCAGTCATGGACGCGAATCACGATGGCGGGCCGGTCGACGTGATTGCCGGCTTGAACCTGCCGATGCTCATCAAGCTCGCGCAGGTGCGCACCGAGATGGACCTGCCGGCGCTCGTGGAGACGGCGCAGGCGGCAGGCCGCAAGTATATCAGCGTCGCGTCGACGCTCCTGGCCGATCGGCTGGCCTGAGCAACATGGCGTCTGAGCTGCTTGCCCGTACGGTCGAGATCGTTAATTCTCGCGGACTGCATGCGCGTGCGGCGGCCCGATTCGTGCGGCTGGCCGAGGAATTCGATGCGGCAATCACGGTCGAGAAGGATGGGGCATCTGTGTCCGGCACGTCTATTATGGGCCTGATGATGTTTGCGGCGGCACCAGGATCACAAATTACCATCAGCGCATTTGGCGTGGATGCTCGGTCGGCCCTCGACGCGTTGGTAGGGATGGTTGCCCAGGGATTTGGCGAAAACTAAAAAGAGAAACGGCGGCCCGCCG